>CALCUD010000134.1 GCA_937906775.1 uncultured Clostridia bacterium | reverse complement strand
GTTAACCAACTACGCTATACCCACCATATACCTGGCGCGCCTGGAGGGGCTCGAACCCCCGGCCCACGGCTTAGAAGGCCGTTGCTCTATCCAACTGAGCTACAGGCGCAAGCCATAGGACGGCTTCTCCAAAGGGCTTTGGCGCTCGGCGAAAGGAGCTTGCCTTTCGCTGACAGGAATGAATTATATCATCGTTATGACCCTCTGTCAACCATTTCTTTATCAGTATTTTCCACTGTTTTCAGTTCGAAGAAAAATACCGTGCCCTCGCCCGGCTGACTCTCTGCGCCGTATCGCGCGTCATGCCTTTCCAGGATCCCGCGGCAGATATTGAGCCCCAGTCCGCTGCCGATCACTGCGCGTTTGTGGGTCTCGCGGGTTCTGTAATACCGGTCCCAGATCAGGGGCAGTTCATCCGCGGCGATCCCCTCGCCGCTGTCACGGATCTCCGTGCGGACGGTATCCCCTTTCCTGATCATTGAAACCCGTACTGTTTTGTCCTCGCCGGTATAGGTCAGCGCGTTCCCCAGCAGATTGTAAATGACCTGGCTGATCCGGCTCTCGTCGGCATGAACGGGATACACTTCCGTTTCCTCGAACAGGATCCGGTAGCCCTCCTGTTCGGTCATCGCGCCGATCCGTGCACAGATTCCCCGGATCAGATCCGTCAGATCAAAATCCGTCTTTTCCAGCTCAAAAGTCCCCTTCCGCAGCCGGCTGAATTCCGTCACCTCGTTCACCAGCGAAGAAAGGCGGTTGGTCTCGTCTATGATGATCTGCATATTTTCCGGCGTCATTTCCTCCGGGATGTCCCGCATCACCTCCGCATAGCCCTGGATCATCGTCAGCGGCGTGCGCAGATCGTGGGAGATATTGGCGATGAGTTCCTGCTGCAGATCCTCGACCTTGTTCAGATCCTCCGCGGCGCGGACAAGCGTGTCGTTCAGCTCGGCAATCTCCCGGTAACCCCCGCTGTGGGCAGGACGGGTATAGCGGCCCTCGCTCAGCTTTTTCGCCGCCTCATGGGTCTCAATTATGGGTTTGCTGATACCGGCGGCCATGGAAAATCCCATGCCGAGCGCGGCCAGCAGAATGATCGCGGAAGTCATCAGAAACTGACGCCGGGCCGTCTCCGCGACGGTCCCGCCGGGCGCCAGATTCGCGTTCATCAGCAGTGTTCCGCGTTTCCCGCCGGGCAGGTCGACCCGGCGGACATACATCATGCTCCGCGCGGACTCCATCTTGTTTGCAGGGACCTCCCCGACAAAATGCTCCCGGTCGTATCCGTCATTCCGGAAGGAAGAAATGTTCAGCGTTTCCGTCAGGGCGCTTCCGTTCTCCGGCGCGCGGGAGACCCACCTGTTCAGCTCCGGCCGTGAAAGGCCGTGAAGCAGGCAGAACCGGACGTGGTCCGCCGAAATGACCGGCTCCCCGTCCTGATCTACCAGCATCATGCACAGATCGTTCTCCGCGCTCAGCCGGTCCGCAAGGACCTCCAGATTGTCCCGCCCGATATTCCGGATCAGCGTATCCCCGGCATTCCGGACCTGCATGCCGCGCTGACCGGCATAGGTACTGAGAAGCAGCGCGCTCTGGCTGACCCAGGTCAGCGATATGGCGAATCCGGCCAGCATCACAAGATAAAGGACGATCTTTCCCCGGATGCCGAGTCTGCCGTTCAGGAATTCATCCCGGAAGGCCAGCGAACCTCTCTTAGTCTTTTTCAAAGCGATATCCCACTCCCCGAAGCGTGGTGATCCTGTCCGCGCAGGGCCCCAGCGATCTGCGCAGCAGCTTGATATGCGTATCCAGCGTCCGGTCGTCGCCGAAGAAATCATAGCCCCAGACATCGCTGATCAGTTTTTCGCGTGTCAGGGCGAGTCCGCGGTTCCGGACCATATAGAACAGCAGTTCGTATTCTTTGGGACTCAGCTCCAGTTCCTGTCCCTGAACCAGGACCCTTCGGGCGGCGAAATCCACCGTCAGATCCCCCAGCGTCACCGTTTCCTCGGAGGAAGGCGTTTTCGCCCTGCTGCGTTTGAGGACCGCGCCGACGCGCATCATCAGCTCCCGCGGGCTGAAGGGCTTGACCACATAATCGTCAACGCCGAGCTCAAAGCCGTGGATGCGGTCGTATTCCTCGCCTCTGGCGGACAGCATGATGACAGGGGAATCCGACGTCTTCCGGATCTCGCGCACGGCGGAAAACCCGTCCAGTTCCGGCATCATCACATCCATGATGATCAGATCGTAGCGGTTCTGACGGCAGAGCGCCACGGCCTGCATCCCGTTTTCCGCCTCGACGGCCGTATATCCCTCAAAAGTCGCGTACTTGTGGATCAGGGCGCGGATCCTTGTCTCATCGCCAACGATCAACAGTTTCATTGGCTCTCATCCTCCGGACTTCATTATAATCCGCCTGTATCGTAACCGCAATCCGTGAAGATTGCGTGAAATCGGAATGATATTCCGACAAAATCCCCGGCTTGGCGCTTGCTTCATTCCATGCTTTGTTATATCATAGCATGGGTGAGATTCTGTCTCTCCGAGTCGAAAGAAAGAAGGTTCAGTCATGGCCGATTATGTCCTGACATGCTGTTCCGCCGCCGATCTGTCGGCCGGTTATTTCCGTGACCGCGATATCGGCTTTATCTGTATGCGCTATCAGCTCGACGGCGTCGAGAAAAAAGACGATCTGTGGAGTTCCGTTTCACCCGCCGATTTTTACCAGGCGATGCTGGACGGCGCCGATACCCATACCACACAGGTCAATTATAACGAATATATCGCCTTCTGGAAACCGTATCTGGAAAGCGGGAAAGATATTATCCATGTCACGCTGTCCTCCGGTCTGTCCGGGACATTCAATTCCGCCCGGATCGCGGCGGAAGAGGTCCTGAAGGATTATCCCGGCCGGAAGATCGCCGTAATCGACTCGCTGTGCGCTTCCACGGGGTACGGCCTGCTGATGGATACGCTGGCCGATCTGCGCGACGAAGGGATCCCTATGGACGGGCTGGTCGCCCGGGCCGAAGGGATGCGGATGAATCTCCATCACTGGTTCTTCTCCTCCGATCTGACCTTCTATATCCGCGGCGGCCGCGTGAGCAAGGCCGCCGGCTTCATCGGAAAGCTGCTGAACATCTGCCCGCTCCTGAATGTCGACCGCGCCGGCCGACTCATTCCGCGGGACAAGATCCGTTCCAAGCGCAAGGCGATCAAAGAAGTAGTCTCGATCATGTCCGAGCATGCCCGCGACGGTCTGAACTATAGCGGAAAGGTTTTTATCAACCATTCCGACTGTGAGGAAGACGCCCGCGCGCTGGCGAACCTCATCGAATCCACCTTCCCGCGTCTGAACGGCAAGGTTCAGATCTTCCCCGTCGGCATCATCGTCGGATCCCATACCGGTCCCGGTACAGTATCCTGTTTCTTCTTCGGAGACGAGCGGGAGGACTGAGATGAGTTTTATTCAGAGCTTCGCTTCCCTTCTGACGGCGGGCAGTCTGCTGCTGGGCGGCTCCCTGGATATCATGGCCCCGCAAAACGACGTGGACGGGACCCTGTTCCTGTGCAACCGTCAGTGGCGGGTCGCGGCAAAGTTTGTTCCCGAAACGGTGGATTCCGGCGTTCCTGGTCAGGTCCGGGAGCTCAGGCCGGACGCGGCGTCCGCGCTGAAGGAAATGTATGACGCCTGCAAGCAGGAGATCGGGATCACGCTGACCTCCGTCAGCGGCTACCGCTCCTATTACACCCAGCAATCCATCTGGAAAAGGAAGCTCAGCCGCGTCAGCGGAAGCGTCGCCAGAGCGCAGCAATTCGTAGCCCCTCCGGGAACCAGCGAGCATCAGCTCGGTTTGGCCATGGACGTCGGCCAGAAGAACAAATCCGGTCTCTCCTCCGCCTTCGGCAAAACAGAAGGCGGCAAATGGGTCAAGGAAAACTGCTGGCGTTTCGGGTTTGTCCTCCGCTACGGCGAAGAATGGGAAGATGTCACCGGTTACAAATTCGAACCCTGGCATTTCCGCTATGTCGGAAAAGAATACGCCAAAGAGATTCACGACGCGAATATCCCGCTGGAGACATGGCTGCAGCAGCACAGGACCGACGCAATGATCAGCCTGCTGTCCGCCGAATGACCGTGGAGGTAATATGCTCAAAAAATGGATGGGTCTTTTGACCGTTTTCTGTCTGCTCGTAGTGCCGGTCCTCGCCGAGGAAGGCGAACTGTCCATTGAAGAGATTGTCGAGGACATCGATCTGGACGCTGTCACCTACGGGGATGTCGTCTGGGATTTTCCGGTTTCGCTGGAGGATATGGATCCGGATCTCATCCGGCTCGCCAACAAGCATTATCTGCTGGACAAGTCCTATGCGGCCGAACCGCTGGTCAAGGTCAAAGGGATCAGGCAGGCGTCCGGTTCCGCGATGAAGCTGCAGGAAACGTGCGTAAACGCCCTGTATGAGCTGTTTGCCGCCGCGAAGGAAGACGGATATACACTGTACCTGAAAAGCGCCTACCGCAGCTGGCAGACGCAGAATACGATGTATTCAAACCGGTTGAAAAAGAACAACGGTAAAGACGACGGCTGGGTGGCCAAGCCCGGCTCCAGCGATCATCAGACGGGGCTGGGCTGCGATATCGTCCCCAAAAACTGGCGCGACAAATCCATGAACGAGAAGATGGCCCGGGAGCCCGAATGCGTCTGGATGGCCGAACACTGTCAGGAATACGGCTTTATCCTCCGCTATCCCGAGGACAAACAGGATGTGACCGAGATCAACTACGAGCCCTGGCATCTCCGGTATGTCGGCGTTCCGGTCGCGACCTATATTATGGAAAACGGACTCTGCCTGGAGGAGTTTACGGAAGAGATGCAGTCCGCGATCGCGGATTTTCTGGACGCCGGCGGGGACGCCGCGACGGTCGGAAAATTCATTCAGACGCCGGCGGAATGATTCCATGAAAAATGCCTTCCCCGTTCGGGGAAGGCGTTTTTCATTTACAGGACTTTATTCAGGAAATCTTTTGTCCGCTGCTGTTTCGGATCGCTGAAGATCTCCTGCGGCGTACCTTCTTCCACGATCTGTCCGTCTGCCATGAAGATGACCCGGTCCGCCACCTCTCTGGCAAAGCCCATTTCATGGGTGACGCAAACCATGGTCATTCCGCTGCGGGCCAGTTCCTTCATAACGTCCAGCACTTCGCCGACCATTTCCGGATCCAGTGCGGAAGTCGGCTCGTCAAACAGCATGACCTCCGGCTCCAT
>CALCUD010000133.1 GCA_937906775.1 uncultured Clostridia bacterium | reverse complement strand
CGCTCAGAAGCAGCCCGAGGTCGCCCCCGCTCCCGCCCCCGAGGCGACGCCGGAACCCGAACAGCCGGCTGCTCCTCCCGCGGCACCCGTGCAGCAGGGTTCTGCTCCGGCAGCTGCCTGGAAATACGACAATGCTTCTCACTGGCACGCCGCCGCTGACGGCTCGAAGGCCGATGAAGGCGGTCACCTTGTAAACAGCTGGGAAAAGCAGAACAAGGACCTTGAAGCCGGCACCTGCAGAGTCTGCGGTGCAAGCGTCACGCGTGAAGTTCAGGCTGAAAGCTCCCTCGGCAAGACGATTGCCATCGCGGCTGCAGCCGCGCTCGTCTCCGGCGGCGCCGTTTTCGGAATCATGAAGGCGATTGACAGCCGCTACGATGATTACGACTATGATGATTACGATGATGAAGAATATGACGACGGGGATTATCGCGATGACAGACGCTCCCGCCGTGACGACGATTATTACGACGATGAGGACGATTACCGTCCCCGCCGCAGATAAGCTCATATAAAGATTCCGGCGGGAGGCATGCCTCCCGCCGTTTTTATATATTCTGTTATTCTATTTCTCTGTACATTGCGGCCGCATCGGCCTTTGAAACGTTCTCCTCGACCGAGAGCACTTCGACCTTCAGGACGCGTCTGCCGAGATTGAGCTCAATGATATCACCAGGCTTAACTCTGCATCCCGCCTTTGCCTGACGGCCGTTGACGAGGACGTGCTCCGTGTCGCAGGCCTCATTGGCCATCGTCCTGCGTTTTATTATGCGCGAAACCTTCAGAAATTTGTCCAGTCGCACAGCGTACTCCTTTCAGAATAAAAAAGGCAGCGGAACCGCTGCCTTTTGCTTTCAATCGGAATGATTATTTTGCGACTGCATCCTTGAGAGCCTTGCCGGCCTTGAAGGACGGGTTGCGGCTTGCAGGGATTTCAATGGTCTTCATAGTGCGGGGATCATGACCGGTATATGCAGCGCGCTCTTTGACTTCGAAAGAACCGAATCCGACTATCTGAACCTTCTCGCCTGCGGCAAGAGCTTCTGCGATTGCTTCAACAGCAGCACCGACAGCAGCTTCAGCTGCCTTCTTAGCTTCAAGAAGCTGTGCCATTGTACGCTCTTGCCTTCTTCGTCATCCCGGTCTTTCCGGCAACAACAGCTGCGAGTTCAACTTTGTTCATTATAAATCCTCCTGATTTTTCGGCAAAAAGCCGTTTTTTATGATTAAAATGCCCGCTAAGCGCAAGCAATGCGTATATTACCACATTTTCCCGATATAATCAAGAAAAAATTGCATTTTTTACGCCATATGGAGTATTCGGGCCACTTTTTCGCCGCCTGGAATGAGCTTCATGTCATCTGAGGTGACTGTTCTGAACTTAATTGCCGCAATGACGTATACTGCCGCCGCTGCGGCTATCGCCGCGATCATTCCGACCGTCATCCGGAGTCTGCCGCCGCCCGGAATGACGGCGCTGACTGCGAGATACATTGCTATTGCGACCGCTCCCATGAGCAGGCTGCACGCGAAAGGTTTCCCGAGCACGCGGGCGAGATTGGGCGACTGGCGGAGAGAGCGGCGGATAAAGATAAAGTCCGCAACCGCCATCCAGAAGTATCCTATCATCGTTCCGACGGGTGCGCCGTAGATATTGATTTTCGGAATCGCGATGATGATGCAGTTGATGATGATCTTCACTATCGAGCCGCTGACCATTGCATACATCGGCAGGCGCTCCTTGCCGGAGGCCTGGAGAATTGCGTTTTCCATCAGGACTATGCAGACGAAGAAGCTCGTTACGCCCATGATGCTCAGCAGACCCGGGCCCGCTTCATTGCTGTTCGGATAGAGCACGTTGACTATCGGGAAAGAAAGCACGGCCAGTCCGACGCCCATAGGCATAGAGACGACCGATGCGATGCGCATGGCGTCCTCCGAGGTCCTGGCAGCCTCGTCTCTTCTCCCGGAGGCGATGGCGCCTGCAAGCGCAGGAACGACGGAAATCGTCAGCGGGGTCATGAACGCGGCGGGGAGATTGAAAAGCGTCTGAACCTTGGCATAGATTCCGTAGAGCACTCCCGCCTCATAAGGACTGTATCCTGCCGCCTCCAGCCTGCTCTGGCAGATTCCCGGGTCCAGAGAGCTGAGAATAGCCATGATGCTCGCTCCGAGGGAAATTGGAATACCGATGCGCAGGATGTCACCGACGATCTTTTTCATCGGGTCGGCCGTCTCATCGTCGTCGGGGGTATCGTTCGGGTCATGAACACCTGCAGTGTAGGCTGAGGAGAGGGAGGAGTAGTTCCTTCTCTTATAGATGAGCATATAGCTCAGAGAGATGACCGAGCCGATTGAAACTCCAAGTATCGCGCCTGCGGAGGCCTCCGGAAGCCCCTTCCCCGCTCTCACGAGGAGGCCTGAAATGAGGAGGCCGGAAATGACCTTGAAGAGGACCTCGAGCACCTCGTCCACCGTCGTCGGAATCATGTTCCCGTTGCCCTGGCAGTAGCCTCTGTAGGCGGAAACGAGGCAGACGAGCAGTATCGCCGGTGCCATCGCTCTCACGCTCAGGGCCGCCTCAGGCTTCTGCAGATATGCCGAGGCCAGCCATTCGTTGCCGAAAAACATGATAGAAGAGAACAGCACACCTATCACGGAGAAGGTGGCGATCGCCGCTCTGAAGGTCTTTTCTTCCTGCTTTATGCGGCCGTTCGCATCGGCTTCGGCAATAAGCCGCGACAGCGCGACGGGAAGACCGGCCGTGGAAAGCGTGAAGAAGATATTATAGACGTTGTAGGTTGCAAGAAAGATTCCGTATCCGTAGTCTCCGAGAATGGAGCCGAGAGGAATCTTATAGATTGCGCCGAGAATCTTCATTATCACGACGCCGACAGTGAGGATTGCGGCTCCGTGCATGAAGTTCTGTTTTTTTGGAGTTGTTCTGTTCATTCGCTGTTCCTTTTATAAACGGTTTTAAGCATCACGATCGATGCGCTGGCGCGAGACAAGCTCTGCAAAGAATCCGTTCTTTGCAATGAGCTCGTCATATGTACCGTCTTCGATGATGCGACCGCCGTCAAGGCAAATGATTCTGTCGCAGTGGCGAATGGTGGACAGGCGGTGAGCGATGACGATTCTCGTGCACTTGAGAGAATCGAGAGACTCCGAGACCTTTTTCTGGGTGATGTTGTCAAGAGCGGAAGTCGCCTCGTCGAACATGAGGACCTTCGGCTTCGGTGCAATGGCTCTCGCTATCATCAGCCTCTGCCGCTGCCCTCCGGAGATACCGCCGGAGCCTTCCGAGACGAGCGTATGCATGCCCATCGGCATCCGTCTGATGTCTTCGGCGATGCCCGCCATCTCGGCGGCCTCCCAGGCATCATCGAGCGTAAGCCAGGGAGCGGAAATCACGATGTTTGAATACAGGTCGCCCTGAAAGAGCCGCCCTTCCTGCATGACAACGCCTATCCTCCGGCGCAGAGACTTCAGGTCAATGGAATTGATGTCCTTGCCGTCATAATAGATCGCGCCCTTCATCGGCTTTTCAAAGCCGAGCAGAAGCCGGATCAGCGTAGACTTTCCGCAACCGGTATGTCCGACGACAGCAACATACTGTCCCGGTTCGATCTTCAGTGAAAGATCGTCCAGAATCAGAGGCATATTGTCATCATAGCGGAAAGTTACGTTATTCAATTCGATCCGTCCTCTGACAGACTGGATCACCGGCTTGTTTTCAGCAGCTTCCGGTTCCTCTTCAAGGATCGGCCGGATCATCTTCAGCGTTGGGCGGATCGTCGCAATCGTCTGTACAATTCCGACCAGCGACAGAAACGCGCCCGAAACCATTCCGTACGCAGACATAAACGCGCCGTATTCAGCCTGATTGATCCCGTTGCCGGCGGCAACATAATACATAACGAGCGTGCCGACCGAGGAGATCAGCAAAGAGAAAACCGGACTCATCCGCAAAAGGACCGGAGTGGCATATTGCAGCTCCATCTCTTCTCTCTTCATTTGACCCCAACGTGCAAAAGCGCGGTTTTCCGCCCCGCACAGCCGGATCTTCTGGATTCCGGAAATCATCGCATAAGTCCGGCCGCTTTCCTTGTTGGCCACTTCCATGCGTTTCTCCGTAAACCACCGCTGTAGCCGGGTGGTATATAAAGTGAACAGAACCGTAACAGCCAGGATGATCAGCGCCGGAACGACCAGAGCCGCAGCGTAACGGATGATCGCTCCGATATAGATCAGAGAGAAAACGGAAGTCATGCTGACATTCATCACCGAAGAGATCAACTGTTCGCACAGGGTCGTTACATAGCCGGATCTCTGGCTCAGTTCGCCGCTGGAATACTGTCTGAAGAAACGTGCCGGAAGGCTGAGAATACGCATCATGGTCGCGCTTTCTATCTGCGTTCTCATCCGGATCGTAATTCGCTCGTTAAGAAGGGATTGGGCTGTGGAAACCAGCATTGTCCCGACAGAAACGCAGAAGTAGAAAACAGCAGTGCTCAAAATAAGCGCCGTTTTCCCGTCCATGATCAACCGGTCATAGATAAAATGAACCAGAGACGGCATGATCAGGCCGACCACAGAGATCAACGCGGTCAGAACGATCATCATGATCAGCTCGGATTTCGGGCAGTTCAGCAGAGCGAATTGAATCAACCCGGGGACCGTAATCTTTTTCAGCGGAAAAGGTTTATAGAAACAGATCGCTTCCGGTTCAAATAACGCGTCAGAATTTTTCCCGTTGATTCTGACCCGTGTTCCTGTCCGGGGATGTTCAAAACTGAACCCGGTCCCGTTTGGGATCAGGGCCACCGGTTCGCCGCTGTCTTTCAGATAAGCCAGAAGCGCGCCGCTGCAGTCCCGATGCCAGTTGCGAACCAGACGGACCCGTCTGTGCATAATGCCCTGCGGTCTGCATACATTCTCCAGATAACGGTCCATATTCCCGTCTCCGGGAACTTTCCGGGCCGGCTCGCATCCGTAATACTGAAGGATCCGATCCATGACCTTGCCGGAAAGCGCTTCACGGCTCTCCGTTCCCGTGAAGGCGGTTTTTCCGTCCAGGACTCTGGCGATTCCTGTAAATGTATCTTCCAGAGCCCGCAGATCGTTTTGTTTTCGCTGACGGATCAATTCCTCAAACCAATTTGCCATTCGTCCATCATCCTCAATCGCTTGTTACCAGCGTAGCATAGAGACCTTCTTCACGAATCAGCTGATCATGCGTTCCCTGTTGAACAACTTCGCCCTGATCCAATACCAGAATCTGATCACAGTCACGAATGGTGCTGAGTCTGTGGGCGATTACAATACAGGTAATTCCCCGATTCCGGATCGCGCGGATAACTTTCTGCTCCGTTTCCGCGTCAAGCGCACTTGTTGCTTCATCCAGAATACAGATCGTAGGATCCTGTGCAAGCACGCGCGCGATCTCAAGTCTTTGACGCTGTCCGCCCGAAAAATCCATTCCGTTCTCGGCCAGAATGTAATCATATCCGCCTTCCCGCTGCATGATATCCTGATGGATCTGCGCGTCTCTCGCAGCCAGAATCACTTCGAAATCTTCTATGGCCTCATCCCACATCCGGATATTGTCCCGGATGGAATCGTGGAACAGCGTGATATCCTGATCCACAACAGACAGTGAGCCGTTGAAAACGGAACGGTCAATCCCGGTCATCGTCTTTCCGTCAAAAAGGATCTCGCCGCTCCACGGCTGATACAAACCGCTGATCAGTTTGCTCATTGTGGATTTACCGCTGCCGGAGCCTCCGACCAGGGCTACAGACGAACCCGCGGGAATATGCAGGCTGAAATCCCGGATCAGAGGTTCTTCCAGTTTGGAATATCCGAAAACGATGTTTTTGAGTTCAATATCCCCCGATAACTTGTGCAAAGCAGTTCCGTCCTCCGACTTTGCATTGAAAACCGGATCATCCGGATATTCCATTACATCTTCGACGCGGTCCATTTCCGTACGCATTTCATGAATACTCTTGAATGCCGACACCAGATTGCTGACAGGAGAAGTAAAATTATTCAGATAAGCCTGAAACGCTGTCAGCATACCCAGAGAATAACGGCCCTGAACAGTAAGCCAGACGCTGATGAAAAGGATCACCGTGTCGGAAACAGTCGACGCGATATTGCTCAAAATACCGGCGCGCTGATTGAATCTGGCATACTCGATATCCGCGTTGTTCACGCCCGCCTGATATCCGGACCATTTTTCAAAATAACCGTCTTCGCTGCCGGAGGCCTTGATCGTCTCGATCATGCTGATCCCGTTGACCGTATAAGTGTTCAGCATTCCCCGATCCTTCATGGAGGCTCTGAGCACATTGACCTGACGTCTGGTAATGATCGTGCTGATCCCGGCATTCGCAAGGACACCGAACAGACCGATCGCCGTCAGAAGCACGTTGTACCGGATCATCGCCACGAACCATACAACCATCATGATCAGATCGAAAACCGCAGGTGCAAATGTATTCACCAGTGTTTCAGAAATACTGCCGCTTGAGTTTTCACGTTCAAGGATGTCGCCGCTCATACGCTGACTGAAAAAAGACATCGGAAGGCGAAGCACTTTCCACATAAATGATGTGGAACCGACCGCGTTCAGTTTCGCGCTTGCTCTCCGGTTTCCGTCTGTCAGGATCCATTGCGCCACCAGCCGAAGCAGTGTCAGCAACCCGAGCGCTGCCGTAAAGGGAGTAAGCCATTCCGGATTTTTACCCGTCAGCAGATAATCATAGAAAATCCTGGTAAATCCCGGTTCAATCACACTGATCAGTTTCTCCGTCAGCGTAGCCAGGATAACAAAAGCAACAATCCATTTGATCCCCTGACCGCGTTTTTTCAGATAGGTGATGATCCCTTTCTTCTTTCCGCCGGGAGTAAAGTTTTCGCCGGGTTCAAAAAACATACAGACTCCGGTAAAAGCATCGTCAAATTCCGCTGCTGTTACGCGCACTTCTCCCCGTGCCGGATCGTTCAGATATGCATAATTTCCGCGAAAGCCTTTCAGAACAACATAATGATTGAAATTCCAGTGAATGATGCACGGAAAAACACCGTTGCTCCGGATCTGTTCCGGCTCCATACGGTATGCCTTTGTTTTCATTCCGTAACTGCGGGCGGCCTTGAGCAGGTTGGACGCTCTTGACCCGTCACGGGAAACTCCGCAATCCTCGCGTACCTGTTCCAGCGGGATCCATTTCCCATAATACGCCAGGATCATGGTAAGGCAGGCGGCGCCGCACTCCAGCGCCTCCATCTGAATGATCATCGGCGTCCTGCGGACACCGTTTTTCTTTTCTGCCATGCTGTCCATCCTCAGTTTAGTTAAATATCAGTTTCAACGGACTTACAGTATCTAGAACAGTAACGCAACGGTATATATCGTCCGCAAGATCAGTCTTGCAGGTGATCAGATAGCACCAGTCCTCCGCGTCCATATCCTCTGATCTGATAAGCCTTTCATCCACTCCGGTCGTTCCGGTCAGCATCGGTCCGGAAACCGTCAGGTCTGCATATTCCTGATTCTGAATTCGCAGCATGGCATGTTCCGTATTGATCCGCACCCCGTCGGTTTCATTCAACAGGCAGTACACTGTACCGTCCAGTACAGCGCAACCCGTTTCCGTTTTGGTTTCCAGTTTTCCGACGGAAGCCCAGAGCAAGGTCCCCGCCAGCAGTAAAATGATCGCTGTCAGCAGAACAAGATAGCCTCTGCTGCCTGCTTTGACATACCGGTCCAACTGCTCCGGAGATGATACTTTTTGAATGCTTTTGTCACGGAAAATACCCTTATCCATCAGGCGATCTCTCCTTCAGTTATATGTCATTCTTTCCGGCATATGACACGCTGATCAACTCACCGGTATTATATTCCAGCATCGCAAGCTTGACCGTACCGTCACCCGAATCATAGTAGGCGTCAATCTCATCCATGTTAAGTTCAATCCTGCACAATCCGAAAGTGGTCTCGCTCATGACATCTGATTTCCAGTAAATCACGCCGTCGGCGGACACCGCGATCGGATCCGGTCCGTCCCATCCTCCGATGTAGATGACTCCGTCATCAGAAACCGCCACCGCATTTCCGGCTCCGAACGAGCATTCCTCCGGAGTGATTGTCCATCTGATTTCTCCGTTCCACAGTTCCAGCATGGCCAGACCGGTTTCCATATTATAAATCATGATCTTCGGGTCTGCCGAAGAACCGCCGATAAACGCGTTTATTCCGCGCTGTTGAGCGGCTTCGGCTATTGTGCTCAAATACCCCCAGACCGGCTCGCTGTCAACAAAAACGCCGAGACGGAGCTGCTCTCCCTGTCCGGCTGTGTCTGCTGATGCCAGGATCCGGATCGCGTCCATCCGGGTATCCAGGATGACCGTCCCGCAGGAAATGATTTCCTCTTCCGTCATTTTGATCTTCTCATTGACCGTCAGTCCTGTACCGAAAGTGGAGGCCGGCTGCAGATATTTGTTCAAAACGTAGCCGTAACACCCGTCATATTCGCAAGAAACGAATTCATCGGAATAACGGTAACAGTCTTCCAGATTCGTTCCGAGAGGGATCTGCGCTAACCGTTCCGACTTCGTATCCGGTTCGGCCCGCAGGCTGACCCATTCCTCACAGTTGACCACCCGCATGGTTCCCAGAAACGACTCCCGGCCCGGTTCTGACGCAGCACAGGCAACACCGGCAAAAACAACAACCATGCAGATCAGGATGGAAATGAAACGTTTCATCGCGGTCCCTCCCTGTTCTGAAATCGCGCATTATAGTAGAAATTATACACTTTTTTTCGTTAAAAAGCAAAACATGAAAAGAACTGATTCTCCCCTTGCGCACGCGGAAAATATACCAGTATAATAATAATGTAGTATATTACTTATTTAACTCGTGAAAGTGGTGGGTCAAATGAATGTTGAAGTGATTGTTTTCATTGTCTATCTGTTCTTTATGGTATCCATCGGCGTTTATTTTTTTGTGAAAACCAAGAGCGGCGGTGAAAAAGAGTATTTCCTCGGCGGACGTCAGATGGGCCCCTGGGTATCTGCGTTGTCCGCGGGCGCTTCCGACATGAGTGCATGGGTTCTGATGGGGCTTCCCGCTTCCATCTATGCAGCCGGGATCGGTCAGGCATGGATCGCGATCGGTCTTGCTATCGGTTATGCGCTGGCCTGGATTTTTGAAGCGCCCCGTCTCCGGCGTTTCTCCATCGTGTCGGACGACTCCATCACGATCCCGCAGTACCTGACCAACCGTTTCCGTTCTTCCAGCAAAGTCCTGCAGATCATCTGCGCCGTCATCTTTCTTATCGCCTACACAATTTATGCCGCATCTTCCGTTAAAGCCTGCGGCACTCTCTTCCACACGGTGATCAATATTGATGAAAAAGTCGCCATGTATATCGCTTCTGCGATCATTATCGTCTATACTTTCCTGGGCGGATTCAACGCTGTCTGCTGGACTGACTTTTTCCAGGGGCTGCTGATGCTCGGTGCATTGCTGATCGCTCCGATCTTTGCGCTGGGATTGATCAATGCCGGCGAAGCGCTGGGGTCTGTTGAACAGCTTCCCGCCGGATACTGGAATCTGTTCCCCGATTGGAAAACAGTCGCTTCCGGCCTTGGCTGGGGACTCGGGTACTTTGGAATGCCCCATATCATCATCCGCTTTATGTCCGTTCGCAGTGATAAAGATCTCAGAAAATCCGCCAAAATCGGAATTTCCTGGAATGTGTTGATCGTTATCTTCTCTGTGGCTGCCGGCGCAATCGGTCATATTTTCATGGGCGAACTGGAAGATTCCTCGACCGTTTTTGTTCAGATGGTCCGCAAAATATTCCCTGCGCTTATTTCCGGGGTCCTGCTTTCTGCAATTCTCGCTGCAGCCATGTCCACCGCCGACAGTCAGCTGCTCTGCGCTTCCTCCGCTTTCGCATCCGATGTGTATAAGCCTGTTATCCGGAAAAATCGTGCCACTGACAAAGAGATGAACTGGGCCGGGCGGATTGTGGTGCTGATCATCTCCGTCATCGCCGTTCTGATTGCCTCAGATCCGGGAAGCGGGACGATCATGGGACTTGTTGAAAACGCCTGGGGAATTTTCGGCGCCGCCTTCGGTCCCGCGATTCTGCTTTCCTTGTTCTGGAAGCGTTTCACCTTCAAGGGCGCCATTGCCGGAATCATCACCGGTGCCGCGGTCGATATCGGCTGGTTATGTTTCCTGTCCGGCATCGGTCTTTATGAGATCATCCCCGGTTTCTTTGCAAGTCTGCTGATAGCCGTGGTTGTTTCTCTGGCTGACAGGAAGCCTTCCGATGACGTTCTCGCACTCTATGATCAGGCGTCTGCACAGACAGAAGAAATCTGAATCAGTAAAAAGAACTCCCTTTCCGCGGTCATTCAGCGGAAGGGAGTTCTTTTTTGTATATGGATCAGGAATTTCTCACCAGCCACGCAGTCAGATCCTGATATACCTCCTGACGGTTCAGCTCATTGAACAGTTCATGCCGTGCTCCAGGATACAGTTTCAGAGTGACATCCGTAAGCCCGGCCTGTTTGAAATCATCGAAAACGCGGGTCACGCCGGTACCCATGGCACCCACAGGATCACGCTCTCCGCTGATGAACAGGATCGGCAATTGCGCAGGGATTTTCTTCAGATCGTCTGTCCGTGTCAGGCGGTTCAAGCCCCTGAACATATCTCTGTATCCTCCCGCAGTGAACAGGAATCCGCACAGCGGATCCGCCACATAACGGTCCACCTGCTCTTCATCGCGGCTCAGCCATTCAGCTCCGGTCCTTCCAGGCTCGAATGGTTTATTATTACCGGAAAATGCAATCTGATCGATCATCCGGGATTCTTTTTTTGTTTTACCAAACGCGCATTCGATATTCGCCAGAGCAAGTCCTGCCAGAACAAGCGCTTTCCCGTAATACCCGGTTCCGGAAATGACCGATCCTGCCAGACCGGAAGCATACTGCGTCAGATAACAGCGCACCACAAAGGAACCCATGCTGTGTCCGAGGATGAAATAAGGGATTCCGGGATATTCCGCAGAAACCGTTTCCCGGAGGCAATGCGCGTCATCGATCAGGCGCTGCCAGCCGTTTTTTTCCCCGAAAAAGCCGCGGATCCCGGCGTTCTCTCCGTGCCCGGCGTGATTGTGTCCGGTAACAAGATACCCGGCTGTATTCAACGCCTTTGCCACGCCGTCATACCGATCAATATGTTCAGCCATTCCGTGAACGATCTGAACGATTCCCCGGATCTCCCCGTCCGGAATCCATTTTCTGGTGTCGAGCTTCCCGCCATCGGTTGAATCAAAGCAGATACTGATTTTATCAGGCATTGGGATTCACGCTCCTTTGATGTTTTTCATTCTCATATCATTTCGACAAAAAAACAGGATGTACCTTCTGTACATCCTGTAATTTGCATTATTCGATGCCAAAGCGCTTCTTGAAGCGATCAACACGTCCGCCGGTGTCAACAAGCTTCTGCTTGCCGGTGTAGAAAGGATGGCACTTGGAGCAAATATCGACCTTCATCTCTTTCTTGGTAGAACCGGTTTCAAACGTTTCACCGCATACGCAGCGAACGATGCATTTGCCGTACTGGGGATGGATCTTTTCCTTCATTGCTGTTTCACCTCTTTCGCGTATGCAATGGCGGTCGAACCGCATTCGGTATAATACCATATTCAGATATGAAATGCAAGCTTTTTTTTACGCATTTGAACTTCTGTCCGGGTCTTGTTTTCGAAGGACCTCAAGAACATGTTCACCCACAGGTTCATCCAGCATTTTATCCAGACATTTCAAGGAAAGTTCCAGTAATTCCCGCTCCGAAGCACCGTTCCGGGCTGCCAGAGTAATATCAAAAACAGATTCGCCCGCTTTCCGGACATTGCCCTGATAATAGGCATATGCTTCAGCTACAGCGCGGTCCAGATTCTCTCCGGCAGGGACTTCCGGTATTTCCGACATTTCAGGTATTTCCTTTCCGGCAGATCAGGCATTCAGCATAAATGCGCGATAAGCCTTGAACGCTTCATAGAGATCCGCCTTGGAGATGATTTCCATCGGTGCGTGCATGCTGAGAACCGCAACGCCGCTGTCGATAACTTCCATACCGTACAAGGCGCAGATATAAGCAATCGTCCCGCCTCCGCCTACATCGACGCGTCCAAGCTCGGCTGTCTGCCAGAACACATTCGCGTCATCCATGATTTTCCGGAGCTTTCCGATATATTCGGCGTTCGCGTCATTTGAGCCGCTTTTTCCGCCCCGTCCCGTGAATTTATTGAAGCAGACACCGCGTCCGAGATAGGCGGCATTCTTTTTCTCAAAAGCGGAATCGTATAGCGGATCATATCCGGCTGAAACATCGCAGGAGAGCATCCGGCTGTTCTGCAGTGTACGGCGGACCCGCAGTTCGCTGTAACAGTTCTGCCTGTCCAGAATTTCCGCAACTGCGTTTTCAAGATAATTCGCCTGCATTCCGGTCGCCCCTACGCTGCCGATCTCCTCCTTGTCAGTCAGCATCCCGCAGCAGGTATATTCCGGCGTATCCGTAATGCTCAGCATGGCCTTCAATTCCGCAAATGCACACACGCGGTCATCATGTCCGTAACCCAGGATCATGCTCCGGTCCAGTCCGAAATCTCTTGCTTTTCCGGCCGGAACCGCTTCAATCTCCGCGGATAGGAAATCTTCTTCTTCAATGCCGTACTGTTCCTTCAGGATCTTCAGCAGGCAGGCTTTGACCGGTTCTTTTTCCTCGCCGTTCAACGGCTTCCCGGCCAAAATGATATCAAGGTCCTCCCCCTTGACCCCTTCACGCAGTTTTTTATCCATCTGATCCTGTGCCAGATGGATCAGCAGATCGCTGACCCCGACTACCGGATCTTCGTCATTTTCACCGATGGAAATCGTGACAGTCGTTCCGTCTTTCAGAACGATTACACCGTGAAGAGCGAGTTCTCTGGCCACCCACTGATACTTTTTGATTCCTCCGTAATAGTGCGTATCCGCGTATGCGAAGCCGCCCGCTTCATAAAGAGGATTCTGCTTGATGTCCAATCTCGGAGAATCGATATGCGCTCCGACAATATTCATCCCTTTTTCCAGCGGCTGCCGTCCGATGATAAAAAGCAAAAGTGCTTTCCCCATCCGGTTGACATAAACACGGCTGCCGGGTTTCAATTCGGATACGCTGTCCAGGGACCGGTATCCGGCCTTTTCAAGAAACGCGATAGTTTCTGTCACACATTCGCGTTCTGTTTTTCCGTTATTGATGAAATCCTTGTATTCCCCGCCAAACCGGCTGATTTCGTCCAGTTCATTGTCTTCATAGTGGTTCCAGGCGTTCGGTCTTTCCATATAATCTCTCCTGACAGAGCTTATCTGCTCTTTTTTTCTTATTTTATCACCGGACAAACATAAAAACAATCATCTTTCCTTTTTGATTTTCAGCCATTGTTCACAATATTTTCTTTCAATCACGATCATGATTGTGATATGATTTTCCCGTCGGAAAACGACCGGCAAGTCAGGAGGTTTCAATATGTCGAAACTGATCGGGATCGATCTCGGAACAACCAATTCCTGTGTCACATTTATGGAAAGCGGGCATGCTGTTGTCATCCCGAATGCGGAAGGCGGAAGGACAACGCCGTCCGTTGTTGCCTTTACGAAGGACGGTCAGCGTCTCGTCGGAATGGCCGCCAAACGTCAGGCAGTCACCAATGCCGGCAGGACCTTTTCTTCCGTCAAACGCGAAATGGGCAGCGATAAGAAATATACCGTAGACGGAAAACAATATACCCCGCAGGAAATTTCTTCCATGATTCTTCGTAAACTCCGGACCGATGCCGAGAACTATATCGGCGAACCGGTTTCAGACGCGGTCATTACCGTACCCGCCTATTTCACAGACGCACAGCGTCAGGCCACAAAGGACGCCGGTCTGATAGCCGGTCTCAATGTTCTCCGGATCATCAACGAACCGACGTCGGCAGCCTTGGCGTACGGCTTTGATAAATCCTCTCCCAGAAAAATCATGGTTTACGATCTCGGAGGCGGCACTTTTGACGTCTCCGTCCTGGATATCGCGTCCGATACCATTGAAGTACTGGCGACCGCCGGAAACAATCATCTCGGCGGAGATGATTTTGATCAGTGCGTCGTAGGCTGGCTCCTGGATATTTTCCGTCAGAAAACCAAGCTGGATCTTTCCCGTGATCCCATGGCTATGCAGCGTCTCTCGGAAGCAGCCGAACAGGCGAAGATCGCGCTGTCCTCATCCACGGAAACCGTCATCAATCTTCCCTTTCTGGCTCAGACGTCCGACGGTCCCCGTCATCTGGAGGAAACCCTGACCCGGGCCCGTTTCAACGAACTGACATCTCACCTTGTTGACGCAACGCGCGGGCCTGTCCAGCAGGCACTTTCTGACGCAGGCATAAAGGCTTCCGATCTGTCGGGCGTCCTTCTGGTCGGAGGTTCGACCAGGATTCCTGCTGTTCAGGAAGCCGTCCGGAAAATGACCGGTAAGGAGCCCTCCCGGGATATCAATCCGGATGAATGCGTTGCCATGGGAGCCTGTTTGCAGGGCGGTGTCCTGACCGGATCCATCAATTCCATCGTCCTGATCGATGTCACGCCGCTTTCTCTCGGTATTGAAACCATGGGCGATGTCTTTGCCCGGATCATTGACCGGAATACGCCTCTGCCCTGTCAGCATTCCCAGGTGTTTACAACCGCCGCGAATTTTCAGACAAGCGTGGAGATCAACGTCCTTCAGGGCGAACGTGAGATCGCATCCGCAAACAAGTCGCTGGGTAAATTCAAACTGGACGGGATCCGTCGCGCCCTCAGAGGCATTCCGCAGATCGAAGTCACGTTCACCATCGACACAAACGGTATTGTCCATGTTACGGCAAAAGATCTCGGCACGAATCGCAGTCAGGACATCACGATTTCCGGTTCCGGAAATATGGCGCGCGACGAAATCGACCGCGCCATCCGTGACGCGGAAACGTATGCCGCACAGGACAGAAAAAATCAGGAGCTGCAAAAAGCAAAAGACCGCGCAGAAAGCCTTGTAAATCAGGCCAGGCGTCTGCGCCGCAAACTGAAAAGTCCAGACAGAGACCGTCTTGAAACGGCAATAACCGCGGCGGAAAACGCGATCTCCTCCGGACGGATCTCTGACATTGCAGCCGCGTGCGACGATCTCGAATCCATTATGAAAAACGCCGGCATCTATGCGGACGCTTCGGATTCCGCAAACGATGACGGTTCCTTTGATGTCTGAGTCCGACAAAGGAGAATTTCCTCATGTTCGGTTATATCGCTCCCTGTTTCGCCCTGCTCACAGAAGAGCAGAAATCATGCTACCGTGAATACTACTGCGGCCTTTGCAGGACGATCAAAGAAGTTTCCGGTCAGCCCGGAAGGATCATGCTGAGCAATGATATGACTTTCCTTTCGATGTTGCTTTCTGATCTTTACGGTTCCGGCGCCGTGAAAGAAACCTTCAGATGCCCTATGCACCCTCTCCGCCCGCGTACCGGATCTGTTTCCGGGTTCAACCGTTACGCTGCGAATATGAATTTGCTGCTCATGTATTATAAATGCATCGATTCAAAGATGGATGATCGTTCTCTCCGTGCGTCTGCGGGGATCCGGTTCCTGACCCGCTGCCATGAAGAAATCCGTGAAACATATCCACGCCAGTCAGATGAAGTCCGGAACGCGCTGGAAGAAACCTGGGCGGCGGAAAAAAGCGGTACCGACGATATGGATCTGTTATGTAATCTTTCCGGACGGATGCTTGGTGCAGTATTTGTTCCCGATCCGGACGACTATTGGGCCCCGGTCCTTTATGTTCTCGGTACTTCGCTGGGACGGTTCGTGTATTTCATGGATGCCTGGGAGGATCTGGAGGACGACATCCGGAAAGATCGTTTCAATCCGCTCCGTTCCCGAAAAGGCAGACCGGATTACGAGTCTTTCTGTCAGGAAACTCTGGAGATGCTGATCGCCGGAGCTGCGGAAGCGATAGAGGCCCTTCCGTTAGCCGATCATCTTGATATCCTTCGGAATGTAGTTTACAGCGGTGTCTGGCAGCGGTACAATAGGCTCAGGCAGAAGAGCAGAAAGGAGGAGCCGGATGAGTACTGACCCGTTTGATGTCTTAGGCGTATCCCGTTCCGCTACGGAAGACGAAATCAAAGCGG
>CALCUD010000132.1 GCA_937906775.1 uncultured Clostridia bacterium | reverse complement strand
GCGGAAACTGCGGCGCAATGCTGGCCGGTGAATCCGGTAAGAGCCGCAATGGTGATGTCTACCACTACTACAAGTGCGGCAATGCCAAGCGCAAAAAGGGCTGCAAGCTGAAAGCAATCAAAAAGCGCTGGATCGAGCGGGCCGTCGTGATGACAACCATCCAGCGCGTGCTGAAAGATGAAGAGATCGATAAGATTGCCGATGCGATCATTGCCTTGCAGGATCAGGAAAGCACGATGCTCCCTTCCCTGCGCCAGCAGCTGAAAGAGGTCGAGAAGTCGATCCAGAATATGCTGAACGCCATTGAAGCCGGCATCATCACGCCGTCCACCAAGCAGCGCTTGCAGGATCTGGAGGCACGCCGGGAAGAGCTGAACATCAGCATTTTGCAGGAGCAGCTCCAGCGGCCCAAGTTTACCAAAGCGCAGGTCGTCGCCTGGATCAAGCGATTCAAGTACGGCAATCCGGATGATCTGGCTTATCAGAAGCAGATCATCGACGTGTTTGTCAACAGCGTGTATGTGTACGACGACAAGCTGGTGATGACCTATAATTACAAGGATGGAACTGAATCAATCACTTTGAAAGACATTGAGAAGGCGTTTGGTTCGGATTTGTCGAGTATTGCTCCACCACTTACCCTCGGAAGCTTAAAAAGCTTTCGAGGGTTTTTTCATAAAAAAATTATTATGTATGAAAAAGAATGCTTGTTTATTCCGTCCAATTAAATGGAAGGGGGGTGAGCAGTGATGATTGCTGAAAAGGAACCAATCAGCAATAAAGAACAGATTCTGACCAGATTGGTCGAACAATATCAACTTCAACTGCTCAAAATGTGCCGGATGTACCTTCCGGATAGTACATCTGCAGAAGACGCGGTACAAGAAACTTTCATAAAAGCTTACAAAGCTTTGCCTTCATTTCGTGGAGAATGCAGCGAAAAGACCTGGCTTATGCGCATCGCCTTGAACACTTGCCGGGATATAACTCGGACAGGGTGGTTCAAGCATATCGACAAGCGGATCGTTCCGGAGGATTTGACAAATCTGACAGCACCGGAAGAATCAGAAATCTCCGATCTGGCAGCTGAGATCTCTTCCCTTCCAAGGAAACTAAAAGATGCAGTGTTGCTCTACTATTATCAGAACATGACAGTGGAAGAAGTGGCACAGGCTTTGAACACATCGCCTGCCACAATCTCCCGAAGATTGAATGCCGCGCGGACAAAACTTCGCAATCTGCTGGAAGGAGGGAATGCATATGAAGGATGAGATGATTCGTGAAAAGATCCATCAGGCTGTCGATCATCATGCTTCCGATGTGCATCCAAACCCTTTCCTGGCTCAGCGAGTCATTGCGCAGGCAACAGGAAAGGAAAAAGTAATTGTGAAAAAGAAACTATCAATCAGTATGCTGCTGATTATTGTGTTATTGCTAGCAGCGGTTACAGGACTGGCAATCGCGTTTCTTTCACCTAAAGAAGCGGTTGAGCAGGTAGCAGTACCTATGGCATTGGAAAATGATACCGGTGTTTCTGTACAAAAAAACTATACAACAAATCAGCTTGCCGTACTGGTCCGCCAATTGAATGAAAACGGGATCACATTGGAAGAAACCAGCAAAATCATGCAATCTCTGAAAAACGGTCAGGAATATTATGAAGAAGAGACCATCATGGAGATCTGCCGTCTGGCTTTCGGTGGGAATTATTATACCTGGACGCTGGAAGAGCAGGACTGGTTTGATCATCTGATGGTTGACATAGGATTCTATGAATCCTATGTTCCCAGAGTACCAGGAAAAGAGAACATGAAATATGAGGATGCGGAAGCCTTTGCTTTCAGCAGGCTCAGGCAGGAATACGGTCAGGATCTGGCTGTTGAGGATCGTACCGTTTATCAGTTAAGCCGACAATTCTATCACGATATTGACAACGGTGGTAAAGCGGCCTGGAGCTTCACGCTGGAGCCATTGGATGTCACACACGGTCAATATCATATTCAGTTTTCGGATGAGGATCCCGATGGTACCGTATTTGTCGACGCCAACATCCCGGACTGGACAAAACCCTATACTGGCAGTCAATTGTTGAACCAATTCCATTCTGTATATTCCTGGTCCGAAGGAACCTGGTCCCAGGCAGTCTGGCAACAACTGCATGAGATGCTGCAGAATGCAGACCTTGATATGGCCAGCTACGATTATACTGCCTGCAGAGGATACCAACTGACCGAATACCCGGAACCGGAGCAGAACGATATCACCAGAGACGAGGCGATCCGAATCGGAAAGGAAGCCCTCCATCTGGATCGGGCTGCGCTGAACTCCGCTGTTCTGACTGAACATGAAGGGCATCGGGTCTGGCTGGTGGGAATGGTCATTTATCAGAATGATGTCACGCAAAAAGACGATGAAGCCGGCGAATACGTCATTGCCATCGACAGCCTGACCGGAAATGTTGAAAGCATACGAAAAAGAACCACTGATGATGATACCTCCTTTGCTTTTGTGCCGCAGGCAGCTTATACAAAAGCATGGGAAGGCATTCTGAAAAACAGTGACTATATCCGATTGGCGGCGGAGGCTATTCAGAAAATCTATCCCAATCTTGATCTGATGAACGAAGAGGAATATTCCATCACAAATATCGGCAGCCAATCACATTACATCCAATTCCGTTCCAAGGTCATAACACATGGAGGCGCATCCGCGACAGTCACTTCAGAAGGTACTGTCTCAGAAGCAACGGCGGACGTTGAACCCCTGAGCGGAGACAATATTTATCAGCGTTATTCTTCTGCTTATGGCTATTTCGGAAACTGGAATCAGGATACATGGGTCATGCTGGGACAGGATATGGAAACCTTGAACCCAAGCGGTTATGAATTTCTTCCGCTTAAGAATACCCGGTATCCGCGGGAATCATCTGTGACGATCAACCATGAAAAGGCACAGGAACTGGCCATCAAGGCAAGTGGAAAAAGAATCGTCGAGATCAATACCTGTGTTTTGGTTGAAGCAGAGCCGCATCCGGTATGGATCATGCGTTTGTTGACGGACGAACCTGATGATCCTGTGCTGGGGATTGATGCAGAAACCGGAAAAATTGTGTTCAGCGAACAGTTCAAGACCGACTATACGCCAATGTATGTGTTGTATTCCCTTCCGGAAACATGGCGCAAAATCGAGTTACAGAATCTCGGCGCACCCTATATGGCAAAGGTCGCCATTACGCACAAGTTTGGTGACATGTGGCTGGATGAACCTGAACTGGATGTCGACAACACCGAATATTGGGAAATACAGCAGGAAGGTTTAGTTGTTCGGTACATTGGTCGTTGGAGCGGCATGGACAGCTATGAAGTCGAACTGGACAATCGTGGCTTTGTGCTTCGCTGTGAGAAAACAAAATCCGCCAGCACAGAGGCTAAACCGGATGACTTTCCTGAAGTCATCGGGGAAGTGATTCCGACACCGACTCCTCTCCCGGACGGGAAGCCCTGGTTTTTCGGCATGGATTTCGCGCGCACAGCATTCTGGAATGAAATGGAAAGCAAAATGAAGGAATACGGCGTAACAGCCGGAAACTTCCGGGAGAAAGCACAGAAATGGCATCAGGAATATGGCGATTCAGATGAATGGCCTGTGGATCTGGAGGTTCTTGATTTCTTTATGTCCCAGACCGATACGAGCATGCTGAAGAATAACTATCCAATGTTCCCACATGAAGGAAAGAAGACCCGGGATGAGATCTACGCCCTTGCAAGGGAAGCCTTCCATCAGGAGGCGGATGGGGTAATGAGCGTTGAATGGGTCGATCAGCTGCGCTGTGCCGGCATGCTGTGGAGCAGACATATCAATTATTTCGCAGGAGAACAGATCGATGAACCTGTCTGGTACATTAATATGCAGATCTTTGACGAGGAGCTTCATTTCTGGAATCCAAAGGGATATGTGATATTGAATGAGGACGGCATCGTTCTTGAGTGTTCCCTTGAATTGAAGGGAAATGGTTAACAACATGGGGACTGCACAGAGTTTTTGAGTGTAGTCCCCAATTCTTTCGTAAAGTCAAAGGTAAAAATACACTTGAAATACAGAACACCTGAGTTTGCAACAGAAAATTGCTTCAAAGCCTTAAAAACAGGGAAAGTTTCAATGTAAGGCAAGCCAAGAGGCCTACGAGAGATAATTATCGCAGAAGTTCACAATTTCATGGCACACCGATAAAATTACTGTGCGGATTAAAGATTTATGTTCCATCATCGTCTAATATAGTGAGGATGTGATGATTGATGGGAATGATCCACGCGCCGGATCCTGAACAAAAGGAGCGGTTGGAGCGGATGGTACAGCAATATGGCAAAGATCTGCTCAGAATCTGTTTCATT
This sequence comes from uncultured Clostridia bacterium, assembly GCA_937906775.1. Lineage (GTDB taxonomy): Bacteria > Bacillota > Clostridia > Christensenellales > Aristaeellaceae > Aristaeella. The sequence continues at coordinate 3,303 of CALCUD010000132.1, read as the reverse complement.
TATCTGAGAGATTATCCGGCTGCTGAAGATGCGGTACAGGAAACATTCCTGAAAGCGATCAAAAGTATCAATTCCTTCCGTGAAACAAGCAGTGAAAAAACATGGCTTATCCGAATAGCAATTAACTGCTGTCGCGATTATCAATGTTGAAATATGTCGTTTCAAATCGCCTAATAAGTGATAGAAGTACGAGAAGTTTGATTAATAAACGGGGTGGAGAGCAATGAAAGGAATAATGAAAGACATATTCTTTTTGCAATGGTCAGTATGTTGCTCGCTTTGACATTCAGCCCTGCACTTGGTGAAGGTTCCCTGAAATCCATGAACAAGCACAGAAACCGATCGATCGTTCAGAAGAAGCAAGTGATAATATGCATCGAAAAGTGAGACAATATAGACTGTCCCCTCTTGGTATATTGATTGGTTTTCAACAGTTGTTTATGAAAAAAAGGATGTGTTACAGGCAAGGGAGCGTGACGGTCCGCTTTGCGGCAGGACCGGGCAAAACAGTTCATTCTGTACGTATGGTTTCAAGCGGAAAAGTGACGGACCAGTTGCCTTCAATTGCCGGATCGGCAGTCACACATTCCGCAATCAGTGTCAGTCCTTCTACCCCATCTTTCGGCAGTTCAAAGAACCATTCGGTAATCTGATCACCGTTTTCATTCCAGCCGATCGAACTGATATCCGCCAACTGCTTTCCTTCCGGTGTGCAGACGATCATACCGTGCGGAAGCGTATTCCCGTCTTTGTCTGTCATCACAATGAAGCAGTGATTGTCTGTACGGTGATTGTCCTTGCCCCGGAGCCTCACGTGAAATACGCCGTCTGCCGTACCATAACCATCCATCTCAATGCCATCCGTGACGGTAACGTGCGCATCCGCTTCAGACAGGACAGGAACCTGCCTGAGCAGTTCATCCGGTCTGCACTCATCGGTTTCCGTCAGGAGGGTATATACGCCGCCGCTCGCGGGATGATCCGGCATTGAAACCTCCGCTTTGCGGGCAAGGTCAATCATCGGTGATACGTTCACGGTATTTTCCTTTTTGCGGGAAAGAATCCGGTTTACGGTGAAGGTTACGTTGCCGTCTTCGATGTGTTCGACGTTGAATTTCATATATGCAAGAAATGAAGCGATACCGTTTTCAGCGTCATATCCTGTCATCATACAGGTTCCGCTTCCATCATACGGAAGCTGAAGTATCTCTGAGTCGAACAGATCCACAGTATCATCCAGACGGTCACCGTTCAGATCCTGCATTGTCAGATAGACCCATGCTTCGTTTCTCTTGACTTGAGCGGATATAACTTCCATACGGATTCCCTGATCTTCGGCAATCAAACAGACCGGTTTCAATTTTTGCGCTGCCCACGGCCAGATGCGGTACAGCAGATCATTGATGTCAGGAACCGTATAGGCCAAAGCGCCGACAGTGATCGAAAGCAGCAGAATCGTTGCCATGGAAAAAGCCGCTGCCGATTTCAACGTGAGTTTATGATATTGCTTTTTCGCGTCCGACATACGGATCGCGGATCGGATCTTTTTTCTCCTTATTTCGTCTGCCGCCAGACCTGAAAGCTTCTCATCAATATGATCATGAATACTGTTGCTCATCAAAATACCACCCTTCCAGCTTTTCCTTCAAAACATCTTTTGATTTTTCCAGACGATACTGAACCGTTCTGCGGGACAATTCTGTCACTGCCGCGATCTCATCAATGGTTATTTCTGAATAGTACCGCAGGATGATCACACGCCGCAGTTTTTCCGGCAGAGAGAGGATCGCCGTGATCACCGTATCGTCAGGCGCTACAAACGCAGCTGCCGGTTCCGGCAGTTCATCTGCTCTGACCCATCGGTTTATGTGAATAAACCATTTGCTTTTTTTGATATCCTTACAGGTATTGACAGCGATCCGCATCAGCCAGTTCTTTTCGGATGTTTCTCCACGGTAGCTGTCAAAAGCTTTCCAGGCCTTAACAAAAGTTTCCTGTACCGCATCTTCAGCCAGCGCAGCGTCTCCCAATAACAAAAAGCAGGTCCGCAGCAGCGGTACTTCCCACTGCAGTATTGCCTGTTCGATCCAGACGTCCCGTTCGTCGCTTTCTGCCATTGACATCCCTCCTTTCGGATATATTGACGATGCGGACGAATAAAGTGTGCAAATTTTCAATTATTTTTATCCCTTATTTACCTTGGCAATCGACCTAACCTTTTAGATCCTTGCTTATAACATAGCATAACACGGATACCGTTTGTGATGGTATCCGTGTTTTTTTACCCATATACAATTTCCCGAACAATGATATTCTCCGCTTCGGCTCTGGCAAGATTCATCATCTGTACCCATTTCATCTGATCCGTTGCCTTCAGCTCTTCTGTGATGTTCCAGCTTTTCTGATATCCTTTCATCAGCGTATCGTACATGCTTTCCGCCTGTTCATCAATGGAGTGAAGATAATCCATCAGCGTTCCGCCCAACAGCATCCGACTGAATTTCCCCGGATGATTCTCCTGAAGATCCCGCTTGCACATAAGCCCCCATCGGCCTAACGGCAGCCGATCTGATTCAGAAAGCTCAAGGTCAGGGAAGTAGTAATCCCCGTAAAGAGTATAATGCAATCCGTTCTTTTCATCGTAAATTCGCTTTGGCAGTTCAGACATGTTCATACCTCCAGTTCTGTCGTGACAGTTGATAATGATTCTGCAGCAACACTCATCTGAAATCACTCTTGACAGTTTTGTTCCATATCCCTGCGGATAAGCTCCTTAATATAGCCCTGCTTGTTCTGTTTTGTTCCCAACCAATCGATGATATCAGCGTCGATATTCTTATTCAGTACAAACTTGATCTGCTGTGTATTTTCCTTTGCGTACTGCATATCATATTTCGCCTTGTCAAACTTTACAGTTTTCCGGACAACTTGATCATTTTCATAGACAGTGGTTTCAGACATATTACCTTCCCTTGAAGTAATAACCAGTTTCAAAAGCATCATTCCTGTCGTTAACACTTGGTACATAGTTACCAGATGTATAATATCATTACTCATGAGTATTGTCAAGAAAAACTATGTACCGTGTTTTTCTAGTACGCAATAACAATATGCTTGTTAGCTGCATAACGGAAGATATAGGAGTAATTAAAAGGCTAAATAATAGATTGTTCAGCAAAAAAGCAGCCGAAGCTGCTAATAACAGATGTTATGTTTGTTAGTTATCAAGTTCTTTAGGATCAGTCAGGATCCTCCGGGAAGTCCTCGATCCACATTTCCACGTCATTGGCGCCGCCGATCGCA
>CALCUD010000131.1 GCA_937906775.1 uncultured Clostridia bacterium | reverse complement strand
GCATTCCCTACGAGAATACACAGTTTCTGACAAAAAAATACATCCCCTGCAGTGTGGAGGATCTTTTCAGGCGCATCGTACTGGAGAAAAAAGGCGGAATCTGTCATGATATTGCGAGCTTATTCGGATGGTTTCTGACGGAGCTCGGCTATGAGGTCCTGCCCGTGGGAACGGTATCCTTTCTGGCAAAACTCAGTTCCCACGTCCATAAAACACTGATCGTGACAGACTGTGAGGGAACACGTTGGCTGACAGAGACCGCCTATTCCGTCTTCTTCAGCAATAAAAAACCGATCCGCTTCGTCCCCGGAATCAAGCAGTATCTGGACGGCGAGGAATTTCTGATTGAGGAAAGAGACCATAAAATGTGTCTGATCGGCCCCTCCGAAAGCGCTTCCTTCCGCATGGAGTATCCCGGAATCGCGCCGGAAATCGGCACGAAAATCAAGGAACTCACAGTCGCGGGAAACGATCCTGCCGGAAAAGTAAAAAGGAATTTTTCCATCGGCACTCCCGAAGGACGCAGGACGATGGTTGGCAACTCCTACCGGGAATACTTCGGAGACAAGGTCTATAGCTATGAGTGCTCGCAGGAACAGCTCCCATGGGCGTACGCGCAGTTTGGCCTGCAGTATGAAGAACCCTGTAACGGGACGGATTGACAGCCGTGACACAGGAGGAGGCTACAATGGAAAAGAATAGCTTGGAACGGTATTTTGCACGAATCGGACTGACGATGCCGGAGAACATCATCGCGGACGGTGAACTTCTCGAGAAGATTTTCCATGCGCAGGTCACACATATTCCTTACGAGAATATCGATTATCTGAATCTGAGAAAAGAACCGATCACTCAGGAAGGCCTCTACCGTCAGATTGTGGAAAACGGCCGTGGCGGTGTATGCTACGACTTGAATACTCTCCTCGGGGATGTGCTGTGCAGTCTCGGATATGAAGCGTATCCCGTCATGGCGGATCATTACCGCACCCACATGGAAAACACGGAGTACCGCCATTCCGGGCTGATCGTAAAGGACATTACCGGCGAAATGTGGCTTGCGGATGCGGGAGATTCCTTCTCGTCCTCGCTGAAACCGCTGCGGATTCTGGACGGGGTTGTACAGTATCCGGGAAATGAGGCATATCTGCTTCGCAAAAGAGAGGACGGAAGCTGGATGCTTTGGGTGCAGCTGAAGGGTGAATGGGTCGCCAACTATGCCTTCCGGGAAGAGGAGGCATCACCGGAAACGCTGTCTTACTTCAAGATGATCGCCATGGATCCGGGAATTCCCTTCACGCATGAGGAGCTGTTCCATATTCGCACGGAAAACGGGTACCGCATTCTGAGAGGCAGGACTTACTGCGAAAAGAACGGCACGGAGAAAACCGTTCGCACGGTGGAGGACAGTGAACTGGAGGAGATTTATGCGTCCTTCGGGTTGAAATATCCCCATACTGTCTACAAATCATAACCGGGCGCGGAAAGGAAAACCGCCCGGCGGATTCGCGTGTCTGATAAGCCAAGCTGGTTATCCACATACATTGATCCGGCAGCCGGAACGCTTCCAACAGACAAAAATGACAATACACTGAGATTATCTACAGAAAGTACAGGCGATTACATGAAAGGTATCATATTGGCAGGCGGCGCCGGCACGCGCCTTTATCCACTCACGATGGTTACCAGCAAACAACTCTTGCCGGTATATGATAAGCCGATGATCTATTATCCCCTATCCACGCTGATGCTCGCGGGGATCAGGGACATTCTGATCATCTCCACGCCGGCCGACACGCCGCGCTTTGAAAATCTGCTGGGTGACGGCAGCGAGTTCGGCATCCGGCTTTCCTACAAGGTACAGCCGTCTCCGGACGGGCTGGCGCAGGCGTTCATTATCGGCGAAGACTTTCTGAACGGAGAAGCCGGAGCCATGGTTCTGGGAGACAACATCTTTTACGGAAACGGCTTCGGCAGGATTCTGAAAGATGCTGTTGAGAACGCGGAGAAAAATAACCGGGCTACGGTGTTCGGATATTATGTGCCGGATCCGGAGCGCTTCGGCGTGGTAGCGTTCGATGAAAACGGTCATGCGACTTCGATTGAGGAAAAACCATTGCATCCGAAGACCAATTATGCGGTGACCGGATTGTATTTTTACCCGGCCGGAGTTGCGGAGAAGGCAAAGCAGATACAGCCGTCCGAGCGCGGCGAGCTCGAAATCACCACGCTCAATGGGATGTATCTCACGGAAGGACTTCTGGATGTGAAGACATTGGGCCGCGGTTTTGCGTGGCTGGACACCGGCACGATGGACAGTCTGATGGACGCGGCGGATTTTGTGCGCATAATAGAAAAACGGCAGGGAATCAAGATATCCGCACCGGAGGAGATCGCCTACAAAAACGGCTGGATCGATAAGGACACGCTGCTTCAGTTGTCGAATCGGTATGGTAAATCGCCGTACGGCATGCATCTGAAGGCGGTAGCGGAAGGAAGGATGCTGTACTGATGGGCAATTTCACATTTACCGAAACGAAGATCAAGGGTGTTTTTATCATCGATGTGAAGACCTACGGAGACAACCGCGGTTATTTCATGGAGACCTATAAAGAAAGCGATTTCAAGGAGGCAGGCCTTGCGTATACCTTTGTGCAGGACAATCAGTCCTCTTCGCGGAAAGGTGTGCTGCGCGGACTGCACTTTCAGAAGACGTACCCGCAGGCAAAGCTCGTGCGCGTGCTGAAGGGGGAAGTGTTCGACGTTGCCGTTGACCTGCGCAAAGGCAGCCGGACCTACGGACAGTGGGTAGGTGTGCTGCTTTCCGGGGAGAACAGACGGCAGCTCATGATTCCGCGCGGATTTGCGCACGGATTCATGGTCGTGAGCGATTATGCCGAATTTGCTTATAAATGTGATGAACTGTATCATCCCGAAGACGAAGGCGGCATCATGTGGAACGATCCGGAGATCGGCGTGGAATGGCCGGATGTCGGGGAGATCATTCTGAGTGAAAAGGATAAGAAGCATCCGAATCTGAAGGAAAGTAAGATGGAGTTTTGATGGAGAAATATCAGACAATTCTTGTTACCGGCGGTGCCGGATTTATCGGTTCCAACTTCATATACCTCCTGCTGGAGGAACGTCCGGACCGGAAGGTTATCTGCGTGGACGCACTTACCTACGCGGCGAACATCCATACGTTGAATGGGGCGATGAAACATTCGAACTTCACGTTCTACAGGGAAGATATCCGGAACCGTGAAGGCATTTTTGCGATTTTCGAGAAGGAGCGTCCGGACGTTGTGGTCAACTTCGCGGCGGAGAGCCATGTTGACCGCTCGATCGAGAACCCGGGCATCTTCCTCGAAACCAACATTCTCGGCACACAGGTAATGATGGATGCATGCCGGAAGTACGGCGTCAGGCGTTTCCATCAGGTGGGCACGGACGAGGTCTACGGAGACCTGCCGCTGGACCGTCCGGATTTGTTCTTCCGCGAGGACACTCCGATTCACACGAGTTCTCCGTACAGTACGAGCAAGGCGTCCGCCGATTTGCTTGCGCTGGCGTATTACCGTACCTACGGACTGCCCGTGACGGTGAGCCGCTGTTCCAATAACTATGGACCGTATCAGTTCCCGGAGAAGCTGATCCCGCTGATGATCAACAATGCCGTTCAGGACAAGCCGCTGCCGGTGTACGGCGAGGGTCTGAACGTCCGCGATTGGCTGTACGTGAAGGACCATTGCCGCGGTATCCTGGCGGTGCTTGAAAAGGGCAGAGACGGAGAGGTGTACAATCTCGGCGGACACAATGAAAAGACGAATATTGAGATTGTGAGGATCATCCTCCGCGAGCTCGGCAAGCCGGAAAGTCTGATAACGCATGTGGCGGACCGCAAGGGGCATGACCGCCGCTACGCCATTGATCCGGGCAAGGCAAATCGGGAACTGGACTGGCGGCCGACCACAATGTTCGCAGACGGCATCAAGCTGACAATTGAATGGTATATGAACCACATGGACTGGCTGCGGGAGTGCACGTCCGGTGCGTATGTGAATTACTATAAGGCGATGTATGAAAACAGAGGCTGAGTATGAAAATATTTGTTACCGGAGTCAACGGACAGCTTGGCAATGATGTGATGCATGAACTTGCCGAGCGCGGGATCCAAACCGTAGGCAGCGACATCGTTGAGGGTGACGGGGAAAATTATGTCAGACTGGACATCACAGACCGGCAAGCCGTGAGCAAAGCACTGCACGCGGTGAAGCCGGATGCGGTGATCCATTGTGCGGCGTGGACGGCGGTCGACCTCGCCGAGGATGAGGACAAGCGCGAAACGGTAAAAGCAATCAACACCGACGGCACGAAATACATAGCAGAGGCATGCCGCGAGATCGGCGCGAAGATGATGTACATCTCCACCGATTATGTGTTCGATGGACAGGGTACCGAACCGTGGCAATCGGACTGTAAGGCCTACGCGCCGCTGAACATATACGGTAAGACCAAGCTTGCGGGCGAGCTTGCCGTGAGCGGAACGCTTGACCGGTATTTTATCGTGCGCATTGCATGGGTATTCGGCTTGAACGGAAAGAATTTTGTCAAAACGATGTTGAATGTCGGTAAGACGCACGACACGCTGAGGGTCGTGAACGATCAGGTTGGAACGCCTACATATACATTTGACCTCGCAAAGCTGCTGTGCGATATGATCGTTACCGATAAGTACGGCTATTATCACGCCACCAATGAAGGCGGATATATCAGCTGGTATGATTTTGCCTGTGAAATCTTCCGACAGGCAGGTTATTCAACGAAGGTTTATCCTGTAAGTACGGAGGAATACGGTCTGTCCAAAGCCAAGCGTCCGTTCAACAGCAGACTGGATAAATCAAAACTCACGGAAAAAGGATTTAAGTTGCTGCCGGACTGGCAGGATGCATTGCGGCGGTATTTGAAAGAAATCGGTATATAGGTTTGATTTACCTCCCGGATTTGTCCGTCCGATGTCTGAGAGGCTATTTGGCAAACAGCAGTCATTCAGCAGATTATGTCAATACTTTATGCACATTTGAGCGGAAAATCCATAAGCGCAGGTTGTCTTTCAAAAACGCTTTTTGCCGCAGATCAACAGTGTTTCATTCGTTTTCCGAATCATTATTTGCCGTGAACCGACATGCATCGTCGTTCATCTTCCGTGCACGGAACAATACTCGAAATCAGGTGACGGGCAACCGTCCGTGGGTTCGAATCCCACCGCTTCCGTATTCAAAACGGCGTTTCTTTTAAGGGTGCTTTTGAGGAATTCAGGTATCCGGCAGAAAAGCGGCATAATCTGCAGCAATACAGGTTATGCCGCTTTTCACGTGCTCTGGGAATGCGGGTTGTTTAGAAAATAGTGATGCACTGTACTCTTGCGTTTACCAGTTTCTACACTTGGCGAACAACAATAGTCTAAACAAGCTCGCGGATGATTACTGTGTCAGAGAGTTTGTGAATTACGGCGGATGGACAGACTTTCTGTATGTGAAAGACCTGTAAGTAACAGTGATGCAGTGAATGATTTGATTCCCTGTCTTTTCTTTCGCGCGATTGATTCCGGAGAGAAACTGGGCTATAATAGGGTATACTTCGCGTTGAATACTGAACATCCCGGAAGAATTTGAAATGGTTTGTTTTCTGTCGCTCGCTGCCTCTGCGGAGAAAGCTTGTTTTCCGATGAAAAAGATATCTGACGAGCGCGCGTGGTTCGATTCGTCCGGCGCAAACAAAAAAGGAGATTCATATGTGTACAAGCGTGGTTTCAAACCGGAAGAAAACCATTGTC
>CALCUD010000130.1 GCA_937906775.1 uncultured Clostridia bacterium | reverse complement strand
CGGGTGTAGCCGCCGGAGCTCTTCAGCTCAGCGTTGCGAGCCTTCATCTTGGGAGCGATCTCACGGAACAGCTTCTCCACCACGGGATGCTTGTTGTCCTTGGTGCGCTCCTTGTACTCGCTCTTGCTCTCGTCGGACTTCTTCTGCTCCTTCAGGTCGTACAGATAAGCCATCATCATACGACGAGCGTGCAGCTTGGAGGGAGCATCGTTCACCACTTCCAGGGTGACGAGCTGACCCTTGTCATTGTGGGTTTCCTTGGTGGTCGCAACAGTGTTGTCGCACTCCTTGATAGCCAGGGTGATCATGCGATCAGCAATGCGGCGGACTTCCTTGGCCTTGGCCTCGGTGGTCTCGATGCGGCCGTACCAAACCAGGTCGGTCACCAGGCCACGGAGCAGAGCCTTGCGCTGATCCGCAGTGCGACCGAGCTTGCGCTGATATGCCATGGGATATTTCCTCCTTCACGGGCGATGGGAGAGGTCGGCCATTGTGCGTTGGCTGACGCTTCCGCTGACTTCCGCCCAGTAGTCTTATTCTTCGTTGGGACGCAGGCCAAGACCCAGAGCTTGCAGCTTCTGCTCGACCTCTTCCAGGCTCTTACGGCCCAGATTGCGAACCCTCATCATGTCCTCCTGGTTGCGCATAACCAGCTCAGCAACGGTGTTGATATTGGCGCGCTTCAGGCAGTTGTATGCGCGAACGGAGAGATCCAGCTCCTCGATGGTCATCTCGAGGACCTTCTCCTTGCGGTCGTCCTCGGGCTGCACCATGCTCACCGGCATCACCTGATCCGTCAGGCTGACGAACAGGGACAGGTGCTCGCTCAGAATCTTGGCAGCGCCGCTGATCGCCTCTTCAGGCTTCAGGGTGCCGTTGGTCCAGATGTCCAGCGTCAGCTTGTCATAGTCGGTGATCTGTCCCACACGAGTGTCCTCTACGGTGTAGTTGACCTTGTAGATGGGAGTGAAGATGCTGTCCATCGGGATAACGCCGATGGGCATGTTCGGATTCTTGTTCTTGTCTGCGCTGACATAGCCGCGGCCCCGCTCGATGGTCATCTGCATCTGCAGATGAGCGTCCTCGTTCAGGGTGGCAATGTGCATATCAGGATTGATGACTTCGACTTCCTCGTCGCCCTTGATATCGCCGGCGGTCACTTCGCAGGGACCCACCACGTCGATGGTCACGGTCTTGGGGGTGGGATCATCGCCATACAGCTTGATCGCCAGGCCCTTCAGGTTGAGGATGATCTCGGTCACGTCCTCTTTCACGCCGGGAACCGTCGAGAACTCATGCTGCACACCTTCGATGTGTACAGAGGAGACTGCCGCGCCAGGGAGGGAGGACAGAAGCACGCGGCGCAGAGAATTGCCCAGGGTGTGGCCGAAGCCGCGCTCCAGAGGCTCGATGACAAACTTGCCATAGCAGCCGTTTTGTCCGATCTCGGTGCATTCGATGCGGGCTTTTTCGATTTCGACGATCATTTCGTTGTACCCTCCTCAATTGGGTCCTGAGTTCACAATTAACGGGAGTAATACTCGACGATCAGGTTTTCCTGCAGGGTCAGGTCGATATCCTCACGGGTGGGGAGGGCGGAAACGGTGGCGGTGAGGTTTTCACTGTCAACGGTCAGCCACTTCGGGATCACGCGGGAGGAACCTTCGCGCAGAACCTTGAAGAGCTCGATGTCCTTGCTCGTGGCTTTGATGCCGACTACGTCATTCGCCTTGAGCGTGTAGGAAGGAATGTTGACCTTCTTGCCGTTCACGGTGATATGGCCGTGCCGGACCAGCTGACGGGCCTGAGGACGGGAAGCACCGAAACCGGCGCGATAGATGACATTGTCCAGACGGATCTCCAGCAACTGCAGAAGATTGTCGCCGGTGATGCCCTTCATGTTGGTGGCGGTATCGAAGGTCTTCTTGAACTGACCTTCCATCAGGCCGTAAGAACGGCGGGCCTTTTGTTTTTCACGGAGCTGTAATCCGTATTCACTCATCTTCCGCTGACGGGCCTGGCCATGCTGGCCGGGAGGCGTGGGACGATGTTCAAGTGCGCACTTGGCGGAGAAGCAACGTTCGCCCTTCAGGAAGAGCTTGGTGCCCTCGCGGCGGCACATACGGCATACGGAACCTGTATATCTAGCCATTTGTTTGTACCTCCTCGATTACACTCTTCTACGCTTGGGCGGACGGCAGCCATTGTGGGGAATGGGGGTCACGTCCTTGATCATGTTGACGTCCAGACCGGCGGCCTGCAGGGCGCGGATCGCGGCTTCACGGCCGGAACCGGGACCTTTGACGTACACTTCAACAGTCTTCAGGCCGTATTCCATAGCGGCCTTGGCAGCGGTTTCAGCAGCCATCTGCGCGGCAAAGGGCGTAGACTTTTTGCTTCCGCGGAAACCCAGACCACCCGCGCTGGCCCAGGAAAGAGCATTGCCCTGGGTATCGGTGATGGTCACGATGGTGTTGTTGAAAGAAGAACGGATATGCGCGGCGCCACGTTCAACGAGCTTACGCTCACGGCGTTTGCGCGTAACCTTCTTAAGCTTTTGCTTAGGTGCCATTGAATTTTCTCCCTCCGTAACCCGCATTTCAGGCGGGGTTCAATTCGAGTAAAAACTTACTTGGTGGCCTTTTTCTTGCCGGCAATGGTCTTCTTGGGACCCTTGCGGGTGCGGGCATTCTGTTTGGTGTTCTGTCCGCGAACGGGAAGGCCATGACGGTGGCGGACGCCACGGTAGCAACCGATTTCAATCAGGCGCTTGATGTTGAGGGAAACCTCACGGCGAAGATCACCTTCGACCTTCAGGTTGTGCTCAATGTAGTCACGCAGCTTGCTGATTTCGGTCTCGGAGAGATCCTTGACCCGCGTGTCGGGATTGATGCCGACTTCCGCGAGCATCTTTTGCGAAGTGGTCAGGCCGATGCCGTAGATATAGGTCAGGCCGACTTCAACGCGTTTTTCTCTGGGCAGGTCTACACCCGCGATACGTGCCATGTGTGTAAAACACCTCCGTATGTTGTTTGACCGTACAGGTCAAATGGGAAAAAGTGTGCTCCGTCAGGGGGAGGCAACCCAACCACCGCCGTCGTGAAGCGCTACTCCGCGCTGCGCGCCAGGTGAAAGCAAGCGCACAACAACACTGACCGGCCGCTATGGAAGGTACGGCAGGACAGTGCCTTAGAGAGACGTATCGGCCCGCTTGCCGGAACACGCGTCAGAGTAACGCATGCAGCCGCCCGACAGGCGAACCAAGGCTAACCTCGACAGTTTATCACAAGGGGGAACAATTGACAACGGTTTTTCCGGAAAAATTCTTAAATTTTTGTTACAAACGCAAGAAGCTGATCCCGTTCGTTCGAAACCCGGCCGTTCATGACCGCCTCCAACAGCGAATGCAGTATTTCACCTACGGCGGGACCGGAAAAACCGAGCGCGGTGATGTCCCGGCCGGTGACTGCCAGATCTTTCAGGCTGAAACAGGGCCTTTCAGTCAGCAGAGAATCCAGAAATGCCTGACGGTTCAAAAGGTGACGGTCTTCCTTCTCCAGAGTGCTGATCCCGGTGGCAAGCCTGTCAGCCCGGTGAATCTCCAGCAATTCGCGGAAAATCTCCTCGCCGAAATGGTTCAGCCGGCGAAGGAAGAGCCGGCGAAGACTTTCGGGTCCGTCGGAATCCGGGATCAAGGGAATATCGTGCCAGCGGACGAGCGTCAGGATCCTCTCCCGCGTCGCATTGTCGAAACGCAGCGCATTCAGCGCTTCCTCCGCAAGTTCGGCGGAACGCGCCTGATGATTTTTGAAATGGGTTTCGCCGTCGGCGCCGGGCAGGGCGACCTCCGGTTTGCCGGTATCGTGAAGAAGCATCGTGAAACGGAGTGTTTCTGTCGGGCGGATGTTTTCCATGGCCCGGATGGTATGCTCCCAAAGGTCGTATTTATGATGATGATTATGCTGGTCATAACCGATCATAGGCTTCAGCGCGGAAATCAGATGCGCGAATACTTCCGGGTATGCCCGCAGAATGCTCCCGGCGGCCATGCCGCAGATCAGCCTGCTCAGCTCGACCCGGATCCGTTCCGGAGCAACGCGGCTCAGCGTGGGATACAGTTCCCGGACGGCGGCAGCGGTTTCCGGCTCGATCTCAAAACCGTAGACGGAAGCGAAACGAAGCGCGCGAAGAATACGTAGCGCGTCTTCTTCGAAACGGGCGTACGGATTTCCGACGCAACGGATGATCCTGCCTTCAAGATCCTTCTGACCGCCGAAAAGGTCAATAATCCCCTCCTCCGGGGAATATGCCATGGCGTTGACGGTAAAATCGCGGCGCGCGAGATCCTCGTCCACACGGTTCACAAAGGATACGGAATCCGGATGACGGTGATCGGTATATTCACCGTCGATCCGAAAAGTGGTGACTTCGTAAGGCTGATGATCCAACATCACGGTCAGCGTACCGTGTTTCAGGCCGGTTTCGATCAGATGCAGACCGCGGAATGCGGAACGCATTTCCTCCGGCAGCGCGGAGGTGCAGAGATCCCAATCGTTCGGCGTACGGCCCAGCAGCGTATCCCGGACGCAACCGCCGACTGCGTAGGCAGCGTATCCGGCTGCGTGAAGACGGGAGAGCAGAAAGGAAACCTGTTCCGGGATCCGCATACGGACACCTCCTTCGTGTAGAGTCATCCTATTATATAGGAAGTGTTCATGTGAAACAACCTTTTTCTTGCGGGAACAGCCGGAAAGAGGTATCATATTCCTGTTACGTATAAATACGGAAGGACCGTGAAACTGAGATGGAAAAGAACCGAAACGATGTCATGGGGACGATGCCGGTCGGGAAACTGCTGGCGACGACCTCCATTCCCATGATGGTTTCCATGATGGTGCAGGCGCTCTACAATGTTGTTGACAGCCTGTTTGTCTCCCGCCTGAGCGAACAGGCCCTGAATGCCGTCGGTCTGGCGTTTCCCCTGCAGACGCTGATGATCGGATTCGGCATCGGGACAGCCGTCGGAACGAACGCGCTGCTGAGCCGCTATCTGGGCGCAAAGGATCCTGAAAAGGCGAATACCGTCGCCAATACCGGATTGTTGCTGAGTATCCTTACCTGGGGCTTCTTTGCGATCCTGGGACTGGCCGGAAGCGGTCTGTTTTACAAAGCGCTGAACGTGGCGCCGGAAATCCAGAAATACGGCACGGATTACTGCACCATCTGTCTGAGCCTTTCTCTCGGCTTTTTTATCCAGTCGACCTTTGAACGGATGCTGACAGCAACGGGACGGAGCAAGCTTGCAATGATCTGTCAGCTGAGCGGCGCGGTGACCAATATCGTTCTGGATCCTTTGTTTATCTTCGGCATCGGGCCGTTCCCAAGGCTGGAAACCTCCGGCGCGGCGGTCGCGACCGTGATCGGTCAGTTTGTGGCGGGCGGTCTTGCGATGATGCTGGTGAAAAAGAATGTTCCGGAGGTCAGAACAGATTTACGGAAGATGAGACTGGAACGCAGCATTGTACGCGAGATCTACAAGATCGCGATCCCTTCCATTATCATGCAGTGCATCAGCTCTGTGATGAATTTCCTGATGGACCTGATCCTGATCTCCTTTACAGAAACCGCGACCGCGGTATTTGGCGTGTACTATAAGCTGCAAAGCTTTATCTTCATGCCCGTGTTCGGACTGAATAACGGCATGGTTCCGATCATTTCCTATAATTACGGGGCGAAAAAGGCGGAACGGCTTTGGAAAACGGTACAGCTTTCCGTGATCGCCGCCGTCGGGATCATGCTCATCGGGACGATCCTGTTCGAGACGATCCCCGGACCGCTGCTGTCCATCTTCAACGCGTCGGAGGAAATGATCCGTATCGGGACCGTCGCGCTCAGAACCATCGCGATCCATTTTCCGCTGGCGGGCTTCTGCATTATTGCAGGCTCCGTATTTCAGGCTGTCGGCAATCCGAATCACTCTGTCATTACCTCGCTCGTCCGGCAGATGTTCGCGCTGCTTCCCGCGGCGTGGCTGCTGGCGAAATTCGTCGGGACGCTGGAATCCGTGTGGTTCTGTTTCCCCATCGCGGAAGCGTTCTCCCTGCTGCTGAGCGTCATCTTTATGGTCAAAACAGTGAAGAATGTTCGAAAAGAGATGAGCAGTCAGGCTCCACGGGACGCCCTGCCGGAAGATTTCTGATCGGAGGATACAGGAGATGGCGGAACGGATTGAACATGATTCCATGGGTGAGATCGGCGTCCCGGCGGAACACTGGTGGGGTGCCCAGACAGAGCGCAGCCGCCGGAATTTTCCGATCGGCGTCGGAATAGAAACCATGCCGGAGGAGATTATCCGCGCATTTGCCGTGCTGAAGGTTTCCGCAGCGGAAACCAACCGTCAGCTGAAGCCTGAAAAAATGACCGGCGAGAAGCTGGCGGCCGTCCGCGCAGCGGCGGAGGAAGTCCTTTCGGGAAAACTGAAGGACGAGTTTCCGCTTGTCGTCTGGCAGACAGGTTCCGGCACCCAAAGCAATATGAATATGAACGAGGTTCTGGCTAACCGGGGAAACAGCCTGACCGGCAAAAAGCTGCTGCATCCAAACGATGATATCAATATGAGCCAGTCCTCCAACGACACCTATCCGACCGCCATGCATATCGCGGCAGTGACCGCGCTGGAGGAAGGAGTCCTTCCGGCTGTCCGGAAGATGATCGAAACCCTGGTGCGCCTTGAAAAAGAAAATGAGGACGCAATCAAATCCGGACGGACGCATCTGCAGGACGCAACGCCGATCCGCTTTTCCCAGGAAATCTCCGGGTGGAGGTCAAGCCTGGAAAAGGACACGGAAATGATCGAAGCCGCAGTACAGCCCCTGCTGGAACTTGCGCTTGGCGGAACGGCTGTCGGAACAGGCCTGAACGCGCCCGCAGGATTCGACCGTCTGGCTGCGGAAAAAATCGCCGAAGCGACGGGATATCCCTTCCGCACCGCCGGGAACAAATTTCACGCGCTGACATCCAGGGACGAACTTGTCTTCGCGCACGGCGCGTTGAAAGCGCTGGCTTGCGACATGATGAAAATCGCCAACGATATCCGCTGGCTTGCAAGCGGACCGCGGCTGGGACTCGGGGAGATCAGCATCCCCGAAAACGAGCCGGGATCCTCCATTATGCCCGGGAAAGTCAATCCCACGCAGTGCGAACAGGTGACCATGGTGGCCGCCCGTGTGATGGGGAACGATGTGACGGTCGGGATCGCTGCGAGTCAGGGCAACTTTGAACTGAACGTATTCATGCCGGTATGCGCCTACAGCTTCCTGCAGAGCGCGCGGCTGCTGACAGAATCGATCCTGACTTTTGAGGAAAAATGCGTCCGCGGCATCCGCGCGAACCGGGAACGGATGAAAGAGAACCTGAACCGCTCTCTGATGCTGGTGACCGCGCTGTCTCCCGTGATCGGCTATGAAAACGCCGCGAAAACAGCGCAAACCGCATTCCGGGAGGAGATCGGGCTGAAAGAAGCCTGCGTGAAACTCGGTTTCCTGACAGAAAATGAATTTGAACGGTTCTGCCGCCCGGAGGAGATGGTATAACGAATGACGGAACGCCTGTATTACGATGATCCCTATCTGTGGACTTTTGACGCGAAGGTGACATCCTGCACGCCCGGAACCCCGAAGGGAAGCTGGACAGTGACGCTGGACCGCTCCGCGTTCTATCCGACATCCGGCGGGCAGCCTTTCGACACAGGAACGCTGTCCTTCGGCAACACAACTGCCAGGGTGACAGATGTGACCTGTGAAAAAGGCGGAGAGGTCCTCCATATCACAAACCGGGAGATCCCGGCGGGTACAGAGGTCCACGGAGAAATCGACGGGGAGCGGCGGACAGATCATATGGAACAGCACGCCGGAGAGCATATGCTGGCCGGCGCCGTATGGGAGCTCTTCCGGGGGACGACGATCGGCCTGCATCTGGGAGCCGGCGACAGCACCATCGATGTGACGATGCCGGAGGGAAGGACCCGTCTGACAGCAGAGGAGATTATCCTGCTGGAGGATATGGTAAATGCCCGTATCCGTCAGGACGCGCCGATCCGCTGCTGGTTTCCCGAAAAAGAGGAACTGGAAAAACTTCCCCTGAGAAAGCCGCCCACAGTGACGGAGCATGTCCGGATCGTGGCGATGGGGGATTTTGAAATGGTTGCCTGCGGCGGGACGCACCCGTCTTCGACCGGGAGGATCGGACTGATCCGCATTCTTGACGCGGCTCCGGCACGGGGCAAGCTGCGGCTGACCTTTGTTTGCGGAGGACGCGCGTGCAGGCTGTTCCGGGACTATATGACCTGGGCAGCGAAGGGAAGCCATGTTCTGTCCTGCCCTCCGGACAGGATCGCCGGCTGCGCCAACGATCTGAAGGCGCGTCTTGCGGAAGCGGAACGGAATCTGACCCGGCTTGAGAGCGAAGAAATCCTGCGAGTTATCCGGGAAAAGGAGATTCCGGGCGATCTGCCCGGAACGGATCTGGCAGTTGTGATCCTGGAGGACGGGAACAGCAAGGCTGCGAGCGAAGCTGTAAGCGCTTATATCAGTGAGAAAGGGAAGGCACTTCTGCTCTGCCAGGGGGAGCGTCTGACCTTTGCACGGAGCGGGAACGTTCCGATCGACATGGCGGAGTTGATCCGACGCGTCGGCCGCGGAGGAGGAAGACCGGAACTGGCGTCCGGCGCCGGCATTCCGGAATGCGCAAATGTGGCGCGGAAGATCCTGAAGACGGAGGGAATCCGATGAGGGTGGAGGAAAAGGACCTGGTCCGGGTTCAGTGGCACGCGGACAAGACAAAAGAACCCGCAGAATACATGATCTATTGCCTGCATCCGGATTATCCGGATCTGAAAGTATCCGTTACCGCGGACGAGATGACGGAACGCGTCGCCAAAGCGCGGCTGATGGAGAGAATGTACGCGATGGCGAAGGAGAAAGGGATCGAAGCCAGATTCCTTCGGTTCAAGATCAACGGGATTGAGGACTGACCGCTGCGGAAAATGTGAATCAAAAATAAACCCCGGGCTTATGCCCGGGGTTTATCCATCAAACATTTTGACAATTACTGCACAAACAGCATAATCAGACTCAGCACAACGAACACCGCGGCCGCGATCTTGGTGCCCAGCGCAAGCTTCGCTTCGAAGGTCTTGGCTTTGGACTTGGAAAAATAGCTGTCCATCTGGCCGGAAACGGCACCGATCCCGCTGGCTTCGGAAGACTGGAGAAGAACGGTCACAATCATGAACAGCGAAACAATAATCAACGCGATGGAAATAACGATAGACATAACATCAAACCTCCTCATGAATCAGCCTTGATATGATATCACAAGACAAATCAAATTGCAAGGCTATTTTTCTTACAGATCGCGGTTCTGTTTCTGAGCCGCGAGGGCGGCCAGGCAATTGTCCTTACTGCGTTCGATATGTTTTTCAGTCAGGGCGCGGAACGCATCCAGATCCTTTTCTTCGACATAGTCGACCAGACGGTGGTGCTCTTCATGAGCGGTGGCGCGGCGATTTTCCTGACGGATGGACATGGCGGAGAAACGGCGGATGTATTCGTCCTGGCCTTCAATCACGCGGAGAATACGCTTCTGCCCGGAAATGGAAGTCAGATGCGTATGGAAATCACGGGCGAGGGGAGAAAGGGCTTCGACATCGTCTTTTTCCTGAAGCTTGTCCATGACGGCCAATTCAGCCCGGAGGGAGGCGATATCCTCATCCGTCGCATTCCGGATGATGGCGGGAAGCGTCAGCATTTCCAGAGCGTTGCGAATCGTATAGATCTGTTCGACATCCTCGATCGTGAAGGCGCGGACAACAACGCCGCGGCGCATGACATATTCGACCAGCCCGTCGCGTTCCAGTTTGCGCAAGGCTTCGCGCAAAGGAGTGCGGGAGATGTGGAGACGGTCGGCGTAATCGGTTTCGACAATACGCTCCCCGGCCGGGATCTCGCCGGTAATGATCGCTTTTTTCAGGACATCGTAGGCTATTTCACGGATGGGCCGGCTCTCCATCATCGGCTGAAAGGTCAGAGACATGTGCGCAACCTCCTCAAAATCAAAAGGCATTTTTAATGCACTTTGTATACAAATATACAGCAAAAATACATAAGTGTCAAGAAAGGTCCGGTTTACAAATTCACGCTGCGTTCATGAAAGAAATAGACACTCCGGCTGGAGTGTTGTATAATATCTGTTATTGACGACCGGTTCAAAAGGAGAGAAAACGATCGTGTTTGAAAGATTCGAAACGGTTCGCGACGCGCGGATGAGCGGATATACGACGCTGAAGCTCGGGGGTCCGGCAGATTGGCTGGCCTTTCCGCGATCCGCGGAGGAGATCTGCGAAATGATGAGTGAGGCCCGGACGGCCGGGATCCCCGTAACTGTCATCGGCCACGGGAGCAATCTCCTTGTGACGGACGGCGGAATCCGGGGACTCGTGATCCGGATCGGAAAGAATATGAAGGAAATCACCCGGGAAGGGAACCGGCTGCGCGTACAGGCGGGCGCGATGATGGGCGCCGCTGCTGCGGCTGCGGCAGACGCAGGACTGACGGGGATGGAGTTTGCCTCCGGTATCCCCGGTACAGTCGGCGGCGGCATCGCAATGAATGCCGGCGCCTATGACGGCGAAATGGCAAAGGTCGTTTCCAAAGTGACGGCGCTGACGTCTGACGGGGAGACCGTTTCCCTGACCGGGGAAGAAATGGCATTTGGTTACCGTTATTCCATTGTGAAGGAGCGCGGACTGACAGTAACGGAAGCTGTTCTCAGCCTGGAGGCGGGGGATCCGGGAACGATCCGCGCGAAGATGGCTGAACTCAACGCCCGCCGGGCGGAAAAACAACCGCTGGATGTCCCCAGCGCGGGAAGCACCTTCAAGCGTCCCGACGGGTATTTTGCGGCCGCGCTGATCGATCAGTGCGGATTGAAAGGATACCGGATCGGGGACGCGTATGTGAGCGAAAAACACGCGGGATTCCTGGTCAACACCGGAAGCAGCTCGGCAGATTATCTGGAACTGATCCGGACGGTCCGGCGGATCGTGGAAGAACGGACCGGCGTACAGATGGAACCGGAGATCAGGATCCTCGGCGAAGCGTAAAAAAGGGGGAGAATACCGTGAAATATGTTGTTGTGACCGGACAGAGCGGCGCCGGAAAGACCGCGTGCGTCCGTTATCTGGAGGACCGGGGCGGTTTCTGTATGGACAACATTCCGCCGGCGATGCTGCCCCGGCTGATCGAAATGTTTGAAACCACCCCTGTGAAACAGCAGTTTGTGACGATCGCCACAGACGTGCGGAGCGGCGAATTCTTTGACGCGCACGCCGTGGCCGGTCTGATCACAGAGCTGCACAACCGCGGATACCATATTGAAACGATTTTTATGGAGGCCAGCGACGATACGCTCCTGGACCGCTACAAGGAATCCCGCAGGGATCATCCGCTGTGCGCGGAAGGATTGACGCTGATGGAGGCGATCAATGAGGAACGGAATCGCCTGCAGCCTTTGCGCGAAGTCGCTGATTTTGTGATCGATACGACGAATCTGAGGGCGTCCGCCTTCCGAAAATTTCTCGACAAGGGCCTGAAAGAACTGGAGCAGGACACGCCGCTCATGCGTGCGGAGGTGATGAGTTTCGGCTTCAAACGCGGGCTGCCGCGGCAGGCGGATCTGGTGCTTGACGTACGCTTTCTGCCGAATCCTTTCTATATCGAAAGCCTGTGCCGGCACAGCGGTCTTGATGAGGACGTCCGTTCTTATGTGATGGATCATGAAGTGACAAAAGAATTCATACAAAAGTGGAAGGAGATGCTTTCCTTCCTGATCCCGAATTATCAGAAGGAGGGAAAGCATCATCTGGTGATCGCAGTCGGATGCACCGGCGGCGCGCATCGCAGCGTAGCTATCGCGGAGACGATCGGCAGGTTCCTGCGGGAGCAGAATCTTCCTGTGTCCGTGACGCACCGGGATCTGGCGTTGGAACAGGCGCGCTGGCAAACCCCCAGCGAAGGTGATCAGTAATGCGCGGCGGAGAAAAGCAGAGCTTTTCCGCGAAGGTGCGCGATGAACTGGTTCGTCTGCCGTCAGGGAAAAGCTGCTGTATGCTCAGCGAGCTTTCGGCCCTGACCCAGACCTCCGGACATCTTTCCTTCAGGGGTAGAGGAAAAATGCTCGTCACCTACCGGGTGGATCACGCGGGAACCGCGCGGCGGATCTTTACGTTGCTGAAAAAGCAGCTTGGGGTCAATCCGACCCTTCACTTTACACAGACCAACCGGCTCGGCGGGCGCAGGACCTGCGTTTTGACGCTGAACGAGGACGATACCCGGATCCTGCTGTCGGCGCTGCATATGACCGAAACAGACGAGAACGGTGAAGTGCATCTGAAACGGATGGTTCCCCGCCACCCTATGACCCGGCAGTGCTGCAGGCGGGCTTTTTTGCGCGGCGCTTTTCTGGGAGCGGGCACGATGGCAGATCCGGAGCGGGAATACCATTTCGAATGGAAGGCGGAGGATGACAGTTTGCCTTCTGTGCTTGAACGTCTGCTGGAAAAATGCGAGCTGCCGTATCATGCGTATGACAGAAAGGATCGCCGGGTGGTATATCTGAAAGGTGCGCAGCAGATCGCAGATATTCTGGCGCTGATGGGCGCGGGTCAGAGCGTACTTGCAATGGAAAATATCCGCGTCAGCAAGCAGATGCGAGCTTCAGCGACACGCGCGGCCAACTGCGACGAACATAACGGGGAGAAAATGCTGGACGCCGCGCAAAGACAGGCGGAGGCCATTAAAAAGATCTCGCTGCGCCAGGGACTGTTCACCCTGCCGCCGGCGCTGCGGGAAATCGCCAGACTGAGACTGGAAAACACAGATCTGTCCCTGAAGGATCTGGGGGAGATGCTGGATCCTCCCGTCGGAAAGAGCGGCGTCAACCACCGGATGCGCCGATTGATGGACATTGCAGAGGAAATTGACCGGAAATACGCGGAAGAAGGTGGTAATGGATGATCCTGTCCGTCGGGTATCTGATTTTATTTCTGTTTCTCGGATGCGTGTCCGTCCGCTTTCTGCTTCCGCGCCATCGCCCGCTGAACAGGCTGTGGCTGGGAATGAGCCTGGGTATCGTGGAGGAAATGACGCTTCCCGCGATTTTTGCATTTATATGGAAATTTGATGTTTTCGCGCATCTGGCCGCGCTGGGGCTGGGGAGCGCGATCGCAATCGTCTGTTTTATTTTCAGGGACAGAAGAGCCCCCGCCGGGTGGGACGAAAAGGAATCGGCGCTGCTGAAACAAATGCTGCTGATCGTGATTCCGCTGACTGTTCTGAGCGCGTATCTGCAATATACGCACAATATGCGGATCGACGCGGACGGAAACTGGAACGTCGGACAGAGCACCTACGGGGATCTGCCGATGCACCTGAGCTTCATCACCAATCTCGCCGGAAAACATTTTCCCGCGGATTATCCTTTTTATCCGGGATACCGGCTGAGTTACCCTTTCCTGACGGACAGCCTGAGTTCCAGTTTTTATCTGATGGGCTGCAGTCTGCAGCTTTCGGTGATCCTGCCGGGGACGCTGATGATGGCGCTCTGCTATATGGGCGTCACTGTCATGGCCCGGGAGATGACGGGCGGAAAGAGAACGGTGATCCTGGCAGCGCTGCTGTTCTTCCTGAACGGCGGACTGGGATTCCTTTATGATTTTGACCTCGCGGGCGGAACGGAAAACGGAACGCTGACCGTATTCGAACGTGTGGACGCGATCCTGACGGGATATTACAAGACGCCTACCAATCAGCCGGATCCGAACAATCTTCGCTGGAGCAATGTGATCTGTGACATGATGATTCCGCAGAGGACACTGCTGGGCGGATGGTGCGCGGCGTTTCCCTGTTTCTATCTGCTGAAGACTGTGTTTACCCCATCGGACAGGGAACTTCAGAAAGGGTTCCGCGGCGAAATCCTGCTGGGACTTTGGGCCGGCATGATCCCGCTGATCCATACGCACAGTTTTCTGGCTCTGGCACTGGCTTCCGCCGGCGTGATGATTTACGACCTGATTCGGGGAGAAAATCTGAACAGACCGGAGTCCAGAAACAGGCTGACCGTTTTCAGCCGTTATGCTGTTTACGGCGGAATCGCTGCGGTACTGGCGCTTCCGCAACTTTTCGGATTCACCTTCGCGCAGACCTTTCAGAAAGGAAATGCGGGCGGTTTTCTGACTTTTCAGTTCAACTGGGTCAATAATCCGGGCGGAAACGGAATGCGGGATCTGTACCTGTGGTTCTATGTCAAGAACATCGGTTTGCCGTTTGTGATCCTGCTGCTGGCGCTGATCGAGAAAAAACCGGAAAGAAGAAGGCTGTTCTGCTTTGCCCTGCCGATCATCCTTGCTGCGGAACTGATCCGTTTCCAGCCGAATGAGTATGACAATAACAAACTGTTCTATCCGGCTTATCTCTTTTGCTGCATGATCATTGCCGACTGGTGCCGCGATATCTGGCACAGATTGAAAGGACTGCGGGCAAGAAACGTGATCGCGGTGCTGGCGGCGGCTGTCTTTTTCCTCAGCGCAGGGCTGACGGTCTGGCGGGAATGCGTGTCGGACTATCAGGCTTACAGTGCCGAATCGGTTGCCGTGGGGGAATTTGCAAAGAATGAAACGGAGGAGAATGCGGTATTTCTGACCGGGACGCAGCATCTGAATCCGGTTTTGAGCATCGGCGGGAAAACGATCGTCTGCGGACCGGATCTGTGGCTGTACTGGCACGGATTCGACACATCAGAAAGAAAGACGGATCTGTATACCTTCTATTCCGATCCCTCAAACCATGAAGAGATCCTTGAAAAATACGGAGTGGACTATATTCTGGTTTCTTCCTATGAGAGGGATTCCTATGAAGTGGATGAGGAAGCGCTGGATTCGATGTTCCAGACCGTGTTCTCCAACGGCGAGGCGACCGTCTACCGTGTGAAACAGGACGGATGAAACAGTGATCCGCAGGACACAGGCTATTGAATGACAACAGGATGTGAGAGGAGAAAGAATGAAAAAAACAGCGGCAATTCTGACAGCGATTCTTCTGGCGATCACTTTTGCGGCGGCGGATGAACCGATCCGGACGGCGGAGATCTTTGAGACCGCCGGAGAGGTGCTGACTGTTCGCGTACCGGAAGGAAAGAAGACATATTTCAGCTTTTTCAGCGGAGACTATACAATGGAGCCGCTGACAGACGGCGGAACTGTCAACGGCGTTACCTCTGCCAGTTATGTTCTTCCGGAAGCCGCACGTGGCGAATCGCAACTTTTCATTGTGACGGTTGACCTGAGCGACGGGAAAATGACGGATGTACGCGCGGCTCTTTACTGCACGCTGGAAAACGGGGAACTGTACTGTCTGGGTTACTCACAGAAAACAGCGGACTTCTTTGCCGACTGGAGCGAAGGATACGAATACTCTGACGGAAGGACTCTGCAGATTACCCTTCCGGGCAGCCCTGCCACCGGATATGAGTGGACCATGATTCCGGATAACAGCGGCATTCTGGAACTGGCGGACTGCTATGAAATCGACGAACGTGAAAATGAGGAGGATCCGCTGAAGACGTCTACAGGTTTCTTCTTCATTCCTGTGAAAAATCCGGCCGGTAATGAAGGAAGCCTGATCTTTATGCTTGACCGGGCGCCGGAAGGCGAAGCCTCCGGGAAAACGCTGGAATTCGGCTTTGCTTTGAATGAAGACGGGCAGGTTGCGGATGTAATGAGAATCAACTGATCCGGCTTCTTCTTGTGAAAAAAAGATATGATAAACGCAACCCCGTCCTCTGTTTTGAGGGCGGGGTTGTCAATGACGGTATACTGTTATGGCCGAATAAACTATCCGGACATACGGGAAAGGTATGATTCGATATCCGTAAAGAGATCCAGACCGGAGTCTGATTTTAGATACAGCGGATGATGAGGATGCCCGGCTTTGCTGCGTGGACCCGCGGTAAACCACCGGGCGCCCCGGGCTTTACCGACCGTGACCAGATCCTGTACGCAGAGCGGAAGATATGGACGTTTTTCGATGATTGCGCCCCAGGCGGCCCAGATATCGGGCGTCCCCTGAATATTATCCAGGATCCAGGCAAAAGCTTTCATATTTTCAGCGTGAAGCAGGGGATTCATCTCGTGTTCCATATCATCCGGCAGCGTCGCACGCTGGGCGTATACATTGAACATGATAAAACTGTCATATCCGTTGCCGAGGGCGATCCGCTGTGCGCTTTTCAGCGTATTGTCCAGCGCGCCCGGCGCGGCGGTCGACGGGTTGATCCCGACGCAGACAAGGGGACGCGTTCCACGCGTCCCCAAAATATATCGGTATTCGGAATAACGGTCCGGCACATAGATCCAGCGGGAACGGTCGTAATCGCTGTTCGTCGGCCGGAGCGCCTCCTCAAAGGTCAGGACCCCGGCATGAAACGTGTCGGAGGAAGGAATATGCCTCATGATTCCACCGGCAGAGGACGGATCAGGATCAAGGGCGTCAGCTCGTCACCCTGGCCGGAAGGATTGTCGGCCATGGCGTCCTGGATCTCGTCATCGGTGAGAGGGAAATCGTCGCATTTACCGAGCTGATTCTGCTCGATATCGTTAGCATCCATAAGAACAACGGGGATCCCGGTGTCCTTTTCCAGCTGATTACAGAGCTCTACCGGATTCGGAGGATTGATCAGCGCCATCTGTTTGTATCTTTCGAAGCTTGAACGGAAATAGAAGCCGTCGATCCCGCCGACGCCCTTTCCGCAGATCTTGTAGAACAGTCCGTGAACCCCGAAGGGACGGGTGACCGCGCTGATGAACGCGGCGAACAGGACGCGGGGAAGACCGCACATATCAATAACAAGCTGCAGTTTGTAGGGCTCATGCATACCGACGCCGGTGGTGTTGATCCCGGCAAACTTCCAGAGATGATTGGCCCACCAGCCGGGCTTTACTTCGTCACGGGTTTTGACATTTCCGGTACACATGGCCATGACCTTGGCGCCGAAGGAAAGCAGATCGCCTTCCTGATACAGAGGCATGACATATTTCTTTACGAGCTCAGCCTGGCTTTCGCCGACCTCGACAAAGTGCGTCTGAATGGCGAAACGATCGTACTTCCGGCCGTTTTTCCCTTCAAGTGTGCCGCGGTCAAAGTAGGTGATCCCGTTTTGCTCGCGCTTCTGCTCTTCCAGATTGCGGGAAGGAATGATTCCCATGGATGAACACCTCCGGTATTCTTCGATTGATTTAACATTATAATCTTGCAGGTATTGTATGTCAATGTTGTGTTTTACCACAAAATACAGTATAATGCACAGTGGAATTTTGTGATTCATCCCCGCGGGATGAAAAGGATTCTTTGTTCCGTCATTTTGAATGAACAACGGAAAGGACCGGAGAACTACCATGGGCATTACAGAAAAGCAGTCCCCGGATCGCGGACTCACCGAAGCTGAACGCCTCAAAGCCCTTGACGACGCCGTCATACTGATTCCTTCCCTGGAGCCGGATGAACGTCTGCCTGCTTATGTCGAAAAACTGGAAGAGAGCGGATTCGGTCATATTGTTATTGTCGATGACGGATCCGCTGAAAGCTATCAGCCGATTTTCGAACGGATCGCCGCGATCCCGCGGACAACCGTACTGCATCACGATGTCAATCACGGTAAGGGAGTCGCGCTGAAAACAGGATACGCATGGATCCGGGACAATCTGCCCGGGATCAGCGGCGTGATCACTGCGGACGCCGACGGACAGCACACTGTGCCGGACTGCGTGAAACTGGCGGAAAAACTTGAAACCGGGGAACGCGCGCTATATCTGGGAACGCGTGATTTCAGCCAGAGCAACGTGCCGGTAAAGAGCCGGCTGGGCAACCGTTCCACTTCGCTTGTATTCCTGCTTCTTTACGGCAAGTGGGTTTCCGATACACAGACAGGATTGCGGGCTTTCCGGGCGGAGGATCTACCGTTTATGACCGGGGTCGAGGGAGAACGCTTCGAATATGAAATGAACGTTCTGATCGGCTGTACCCGTATCGGTCTGAAAATGATCCCTGTTTCCATTGAAACAGTCTATGAGAATGACAACAGCGGCAGCCACTATCACCCCTTCCGCGACAGCATGCGCATTCTGAAGGTGATCTGCGGTGGATTCATCCGCTTTATGGGTGCAAGTCTGTTCTGCTTTCTCCTGGATCAGGGCCTTTTCAACCTGTTGAATCTTGTGATCTTTTCCAACGGCGATAAGAAGCTGGCTTCCAGAATTCTGCTTTCCACCGTCATTGCCCGCGTTATTTCCGCGACGGTGAACTTCCTGATCAACAAAAACATCGTGTTCAAAGCAAAAGGAAACGGTAGGCGCGCTTTTGTGCGCTATGCCCTGCTCTGCATTGCGATCATGCTCCTCAGCGCTGCAGGAACAACACTTCTGAGCCGGACAGGCATGAGCAGTACCGTTGCGAAGCTGATCACGGACTTTATTCTTTACTTTGCCAGCTACGGTGTTCAACGGGCCTGGGTTTTCAAGGAGGGATAACGGATGCTTCTTTTCATGGCGGGAGCCGGGCTCAGCCTGCTGACCTGCCTGATCTTCACCCTGCTGTGGAATGCCTTTTTCCGGCGGCGGGGAGGCCGCGGCTTCGGCACGCTGATGAACGGTGCCGGTTTCGGCCTGCTTCCGGCGATCGCGGTCTGGAAATCCTTTGAACCCGATATGACAGGAGTCGCGGCATCTGCAGAGGCGGACCGGATGTGGACTCCCGGGACGCTTTCCTTCCTGCGTGATCCGATGCCGGCACGGCCGGAGCTTTTTCTGATTTTGCTTTGCTTCCTTGCGCTCAGCCTGTGGGTAATCCTCCGGAAGGAGGATCTGACCGGAAACGGGGATGTTCTCGCCGTATCGGCTACGTTATGGAGTACGGTGACCTGGATCACGGAGCCGCTCCACGGCGAAGCCGGTTTCCGACTCCTGTCAATGAACGTGCGCCTTCCCGTCGCCTTTGCGCTGATGCTGCTCTGCCTGGCTCTGTGGATCTGGCGGGGGAGCGAAGAACAAAAAAACACGGGATACGCGCTGGCATGCGTTCTCGTGTTTCTTGGAGGCGCGGTGATGACGGCGCTGCTTCGTACAGGCCGTGTGACGACCGGAAGCGGGACGGCGGATTTCGCTATCCAGGCTGGATGCGCTTTGCTGGCGATGAAGGCGGTCCTGTGCATGGGACGGGTCAGCCGCCGGGAATGAGTCAGTGACGGTTTGGGCAATTCTGCTTTTTGCAGGATTTACAGGTATCCAGATCGATCGCATCACCGGCGAGGGTCATATTCATGCACCCGGAGGAAACGGATTCCTCCTCAAAGCCCAGACGGGAGAAAAATCCGGCCGTTTCCGGGGAGCAGGAAAGGCGGACAAGGCGCGCGCCGTGTGACTGAGCCTTGAACAGAAGCAGACGGAGAACCAGATCGCCGATCCTTCTGCCGCGGAAGTCGGGAAGAACGCCGATATCCTCCAGAATAAAGGCGCCTTCCTCCCAGCGGATCCGTCCGCAGGCAACGGGCTGTTCTTCCTCAAATACGGCGACATTCCAGCTTTCGGCGTCCAGCGCGTCAGCACCGCAGCCGAAAACCTTCTCACGGATTTCCGGGACGGGAGCCGTATCGGTTCCCGGGGCAAACCATTTTCCCTGAATCATCGGCATAGCCTCCATAGATCATATGAATCTGAAAACGGGTGAAAACAGATGGAACACGAAAAAATCGAACGGATCAATGAACTGGCCCGGAAAAAGAAAACGGCGGGTCTGACGGAAGCGGAACTCACGGAACAGGCTGCTCTGAGAAAACAGTATCTGGAGGAGTTCCGGGCCAGCATGCAGGCGACTCTGGACAATACATACATACGGGAAACGGATGGGAGCACCCATCCGCTCGAAAAGAAAAAAGCCCGGTAACCGCCGCTGAACAGTATAGCCGCGGTATTTCAGAAAGTCAAACGCGCCGGTTGTGCCAGGCGTTTGAAGATAACCGGCGCCCGTGAAAACGGACCGGAGAAAAACCGAAAGGACGGATAACAACATGACGGATAACGAACTGAACAACATGGAAGGCATGGAAGAAGACGAGGATCTGATCGTATTTGAGGATGACGAAGGGAATGAATTCACATTCCGGGTGGAGGACTATTTCTTCTATAACGGAGAAGAATATGCGCTTCTTTCCGACGCGGACAGCGAAGCCTGCGAAGGTTGCGAGGGCGACTGCGACAACTGCGAGGCCGAAGAGCCTTTGGGATGCATCGTATGCAAGATCGAAATCTCGACGGACGAAAACGGCGAGGATACAGAGGAGTTTGTTCCTGTCGAGGATACCGAACTGGCCGAGAAACTTTTCAATATTGCCGATAAAAAGCTCAGCGCAGAGGAAGAAGAGGACGACGAATGAAACTGCCTTTCAGAATTCTGGTGTACCTGCTGTGCATCGCAATCATCGCGGTGATGCCTTTTGTGATTCCCACCCCCAATATGACGGATGAGTACAAAGGCGCCCTGCTGGAAGAAATGGAAGGGGACGAGGATGAATTTGAGTTCGCGCGCCTGTTCCTTTCCACAGCCAAAGCGGAAGACGATCTGGAGGTCGAAACGCTGGATGACGACGGAACGGAAGAAACGGCTCAGGAGAACGGGATCTTCAATCCGGACGTCCGGTGGGAGCTCCCTCTGGATTTCACTGTTCCTCCGGAACCGAATCCCGCCTGCTATACGGAAAACTCCTATGAGGACGAGTCTGTTTCCGTACAGATGGAAACCCGGGAGGAGAACGGCGTGACATGGCGTATCGCTTTTGTGAAGATCGCGTCTCCGACCCAGTGGAGGACGGCAATCGCTTCTTCCAAGATCACCGGAACAAAGACCTCCAAGGTTTCTACAATGGCGAAGAACAATCATGCGATCCTGGCTTTCAGCGGTGATAACTATGTCGATAATCCGACCAAAACCGCCTTTGAGTACCGTATGGGCCAGAAAATTCGCGCCAAGAAAAACTCCAAGAAGGACAATCTGGTCGTCGACGAGAACGGTGATTTCCATCTGTTCCTGAAACAGGAAGGTCTGAAAGACTTTGACGGTACGATTGTGAATGCCTATACCTTCGGCCCGGCGCTTGTGATCGACGGCGAACTGCAAACCGTTGACAAGGATTACGGCTATAATCCCGGCGGACATGAACCCCGGGCGGCGATCGGACAAACCGGAAAACTGAGCTATGTATTTGTTATCGCGGAGGGCCGCGGTGAATCCGCAGGCGCATCCCAGCAGGAACTGGCAGATTTCATGTACGGACTCGGATGCGTGCAGGCCTTTAATCTGGACGGCGGCAACTCAGCCGAGATGGTTTTCGGCGATACCATCTACAAAGGACAGCGCGGCGCCGATGAACGGAGTCTGAGCGACATTATCTATATCTGCACGGCTGTACCTGAAGAAAACTGGAAATAAGGAACACCGATATGTTTGAGAATCTGTGGGACGAAGCGGCAAAAACCGCGATTTTCGGAAAAGAAGTCTATACCTACGGCCTGTATCTGGCGGCCGGTACAGCGGCTGCGCTGCTGGCACTGTGCTTTTTCAGCTGGCTGCGCCGGTGCAAAAGAGGAACAGGAGCGGTCACCTCGCTCATGAGCCTGCTGTCCGGCCTGATATTCGGGCGCCTTGGCTTCTGCCTGATGAATCAGGAACTGGGCGGGATGATGCCCCTTTTCAGCTGGATCCGGATTGACGCCGGCGGCTTCAGTATGTTCGGGGTGATCTTCGGCGCGTTTTTCGGCGCGTTCCTTTCGGCGAAAATCACCGGACAGGAACCCGGAAAGCTGTTGGATATCACGGCCACCTCTCTTCCGATCTTTACTGCAGCCGAACGCTGGGGCGAGTGGACACGGGAAGAGTTTGATATCAGCCGCGCATTGAAAAACGATCTTCTGAAAGGGTCGTTTCTGGCTGTTGGTGACGGTTCCGGCGAGGAGTATCTGGCGACCTACCGGCTTGCAGCAATCCTCGCGGCGATCCTGTTTCTGATCCTGCTGGCGAATCTGCTTTTCAGCGCCCACCACGGGAATTCCTTCCGTATGTTCCTGCTGCTTTTCGGCGCCGGCGGCGTGATCTGTGAAAGCCTCCGGTATGACCGGTATCTTTCTGTTACTTTTGTAGGATTGCAGGAAATCCTGGCGATCCTGATGCTGGCGGTCGGGATCATCCTGCTGGTGAAGGAAACCGGAAAGGCAAAGCCGGCGCTTTGCGTTGCGGCGATTCTGTCGGTGATCCTTGCCGTCGGAGGAGGCGTCGCGCTTGAATTCGCATTGGACCGGACCAGCTGGAATCCTTTCCTGACATACGGCCTGATGGTTCTTGTTATGGGGATCCCTGCGGTCCTGGGTTTACTCCTTTTAAAAGAAAGAGGAAACTCCTGATGATGAAAAGAATTCTCATGCTGCTGCTTCTGGCTGCGGTCGGCTGCTGCGCTCCGGCTGCCGCGGACAATGCCGCGAACAGCTGGTGGATGATGCCGACGCCTGTCCCGTCGGAAACGCCTGCTTCCGGAATCTACTATGTCACACCGGAACCGGGCACGCAGCCGGCGCCTGTGACGCCCTCTCCGGCACCTGCCGTGCCGTACGGGGTTTTCACCTTCCGCGGCGGTGCGACCTGGAACATGACGCCGGAGCAGGTCATCGCGACGGAGAACGTCGGACTGACCCGAATGGCGAACGGCAGCTGGACCGTCCTGTTTCAGGAACGGGCGGCTGTCAGTTCCTATACGGCGCAGCTGGTCTATATGTTCCGGGACAGTCTTCTACAAATGATCAATTACGATTTTGTGGCAGGTGCGAACGCAGGGGATTACGCATATCTTTCGGAAGCTCTGTCGAGTGTGTACGGAGCGCCGGAATCTGCCAACACGGTGGATATCTATGCGGCCATGAATCAGGTCGATCCGGGAAGATACCGGGTCAGCGCTCTTCGGGATGCACGCGTATGGCATACCGCGGACGGGACGGGAATCTTCCTCTACTGGTATTCCGAAGACGCCTATGCCATCCTGTATGTTTCGCCTGCGGCAGCGGCGGGAACCTATAATACTGCCGGTCTGTAACGACGTCATTCATCTGTCCGGTTCTCTTCAACGGAAGGGGAACCGGACTTTTTCATTCACGGAAAATTCATATTGCAAAAGTATTGACAAACAGAGGGGTCAGGATTATGATATGCACGTGGTTAGCACTCGACACGGGTGAGTGCTAACAACGATGGAAGGACGGTGGAGCGGATGGGTATGGACGAACGGAAACTGAAAATCCTTCAGGCCATTATAGACGACTATATTCTGACCGGTATCCCGGTCGGCTCCCGCACCATCAGCAAGAAATACGATATGGGTTTGTCCTCCGCCACGATCAGGAACGAAATGAGCGATCTGGAGGAACTGGGCTATCTGGATCAGCCGCATGTCTCCGCGGGACGCATCCCCTCGGCGAAAGCCTACCGGCTTTATGTCGATACGCTGCTTCGTACAGGCCGGATCGCAGACGACTCGGCTGAAACGGTCGAGAACCATTTTGCCGGACGCCTTCATCAAATGGAGGATGTGATCGACCATGCGGCCCGCGTGATCTCCAACCTTACCAACTATACTGCGGTTGTGCTCCCGCCGAAGGGAAATCAACCCAGGATCAGGACAGTTCAGCTCGTTCCCGTTTCTGAAAATGCGGCGCTGGTGGTCATCGTGACGGATAACGGCATTGTCCGTGACAATGTGATCCGCGTCTCCGGTGAAATGGACAGCGACACGCTGTACGCGATTTCCAGAGCGCTGACTGACCAGCTGAAAGGCCGGACTCTCACGGAAGCGCGCGAGATTCTGCCCGGAATGATCGAACGGATGAAGGACAACGACGAGATTCTTCGCAGCCTTTACGGCTTCCTGAACGATCGGGAACAGTCCCCGCGGAAACCTCATGTGGCCGTCGGCGGAACGAGCAATATGCTCAGTTATCCTGAATACAACGATGTTGAAAAGGCACGGAATTTCCTGAGCTTGATGGAAACGCACGACAAACTTGCCGAAATCATTACCGGCAACGGCGAGATGGCCTTTACCGTCCGGATCGGACCTGAAACCGGCGTTCCTGAAATGGTTGACTGCTCCATTGTGACGGCGACCTATTCGACCCGGAACGGACAGCAGGGGACCATCGGGGTCATCGGCCCCACGCGTATGCAGTATTCACGCGTTATCTCTATCCTGAATATGATGGGTCATGAACTGACCGATATGTTCAGCTCGGATGACGGAACCCGATAATTATTCGAAAGGCGGAGAAACATGAATCAATCCAGGAAGGAACGTAAAAAGATGGAACAGACGCCCGAAACCGAAAACGAAGAAATGAATCCCGAAGTTGCCGTGACGGAAGAGGAAACCGAACAGCCGGAAGAAAAAACGGAGGAAGAGAATCCGCTTCAGGCGGAACTGGACGCGGCCAACGCAAAGACGGCCGAGTATCTGGCGCTGGCACAGCGGGTACAGGCTGATTTCGAGAATTTCCGCCGCCGTAACGAGAGCGTACGCGCAGATTCCTTTGCAGAGGGAAAGCGCGACGTGGCGACGATCATGCTTCCGGTGCTTGACAATTTGGAACGTGCGGTCGACGCTGCGGCTGAAAGCCCGGACGAGGCTTTGAAAAACGGAGTGGAACTCGTTCTGAAGCAGATGAACGAAGCCTACAGAAAGTTGGAAGTGACCGAGATCAACCGGCTTGGCGAAAAGTTTGACCCGAACCTTGAGAACGCGGTGCTTCAGGGAACCGAAGACGAAGGAGAACCCGGCACGGTTTGTCAGGTCCTGCAGAAAGGATACCTCATGGGGGACAAGGTGCTTCGTCACGCTATGGTCAAGGTCGTTCCCGAATAACCGGAAAATGCCTGTTAAGGACAAAGGAGCCTTTTAGGAAAGGATCGCGAGATCCGGATAGATTGATAACACCCGAAATGACGTAATACACAGGAGGAAAAAGAAATGAGCAAGATTATCGGTATTGACCTCGGAACCACCAACAGCTGCGTCGCCGTGATGGAAGGCGGACAGCCCACAGTTATTGCTAACGCCGAAGGGAGCCGCACCACGCCTTCAGTCGTCGCCTTCACCAAGGACGGCGAACGTCTGGTAGGTCAGGTGGCCAAGCGTCAGGCTGTGACCAACCCCGACCGGACCGTGATCTCCATCAAACGCGAGATGGGTACCGGCTACAAGGTCGACATCGACGGAAAACAGTACACGCCCCAGGATATCAGCGCCATGGTGCTTGCCAAGATGAAGGAAACCGCCGAGAGCTATCTGGGCGAGAAGGTCAGCCAGGCCGTGATCACGGTCCCGGCCTACTTCAACGACAGCCAGCGTCAGGCGACCAAAGACGCGGGCCGCATTGCCGGTCTGGAAGTCCTTCGCATCATCAATGAGCCGACCGCCGCGTCTCTGGCCTACGGTCTGGACAAAGAAGAGAATCAGAAGATCCTGGTTTACGACCTGGGCGGCGGTACCTTCGACGTCAGTATCCTCGACATCGGCGACGGCGTCTTCGAGGTCCTCAGCACCAACGGCAACACCCGTCTGGGCGGCGATGACTTTGATCAGCGCGTGATCGACTATGTGGCGGAACAGTTCAAAAAAGAGAACGGTATCGACCTGAAGGCCGACCGAATCGCCGCCCAGCGTCTGAAGGAAGCTGCCGAAAAAGCCAAGATCGAGCTTTCCGGAACCACCAGCGCCAACATCAATCTGCCCTTCATTACGGCTGACGCCACCGGCCCCAAGCATCTCGATGTGACGCTGACCCGCGCCAAGTTCGACGAGTTGACCGCGGATCTGGTCGAAGCTACGATCGAGCCCATGCGCAAAGCGCTGAAGGACGCCGGCATGACGGTTGACCAGCTGAACAAGGTGATCCTCGTCGGCGGCAGCACCCGTATTCCCGCCGTACAGGACGCGGTCAAAAAGATTACCGGCAAGGAACCCTTCAAGG
>CALCUD010000129.1 GCA_937906775.1 uncultured Clostridia bacterium | reverse complement strand
GTAAACTCGTGTTCATAGCTGGACGGATAACCGGCACAGGTCTGTACACCCGCACAGGAATAAATACCGAATTTCAAGCCTTTTTCATGAAGCATATCACCGATGAATTTCATTCCGTGAGGGAATTTCTCCGGATCCGGAACAAGAAGTCCGTTTTCATCCCGTTCATGAAGCGACCAGCAATCATCAATAACGAGATATTCATAACCTGAAGCAAGATAACCTTGAGAAACCATCAAATCAGCTGTTTCAATAATCAAAGATTCGTTGATATTACTGCCAAAGGTGTTCCAGGTATTCCAACCGAGAGGCGGACGATCTGAAAGCATAATAAACCTCCTGAATCATAATTTGTTTATATTAGTATACCTCGATATATACAACAATTCAATAATAACACTAAAACGGAGCATTTATTCGGAAACAGATATCGTCAAGCGCCGGTAACTTTCCGTGAGTATCCAGTGACAGCGAAACGGCGCAAAGTTTCAAAGTGCGGCATTTCTGAGACTTGTTGAATTCACGGTCACCGTAAAGATCATCTCCGAGTATCGGATGTCCGAGAGCTGCAAGATGGGCGCGAATCTGGTGGGTTCTGCCGGTGATCAAATGAACAGAAAGCCTTGAAATCGGACCGGAAGAAAGAGAATCATAAGCCGTAATAATCTCTTTGCTTCCGGGAACTTTGGAATCGAATACGGATACCTTTGCCCGTTCCGAATCCTTTACCAACCATGCTTTACAAACAGCTTTAGGCGGTTTCATGATCCCTTTGACGAGACATTCATATTCTTTTTCCATAGAGCGTTCGCGAAAAACATCAAGAAGGATCCGGTGAGCTTTTTCGTTTTTGGAGAAAAGACATAATCCGCTTGTTTTATTATCCAATCTATGGCAGGCTGCCGGAGGAGCGGCATCGGAATATTGTTCACGGACATGCCGAAAACATAAATCTGTCAATGTTAAGCCACCGTGTGAATCCGGTTCAACACTTATACCTGACTGTTTATTAACAAGCAGAATATCCTGATCTTCCCAAACAATGTCGAGCGGCAACACTTCCGGAGAACTTATAAAGTAGATCTGAAGGATCTGACCGGAACAGACTCTGGTATCTTTTGATATTCTGATATGATCCAGCTTAACATCCCTGCGTTTAAATGCATCTCTGATGATTTCCGGACTTAGTTCCGGGAAAAATGCATAAATAATCTGATCTGCTCTTTTTCCTTCACATTCAACAGGAACCTTAATTTCTCTTTTCTCCATAATCACTGTACCTTTGACATTTTCAGGGATAACCAACGCGGAACAAATTGATACATGTCGTTCAGAGCATCTGTCATTTCGCGGGTGGGAAGGCAGATTAACGAAGCGGAAAGTGCAGATCTCATATCAGAAGGAGATACATTTTGTTTTGCTAAAAGGATCATATCGTCAGCAATATCTTCTGGCAATAAATCCGGCCGAAGCGATCCATCAATAAGAGATAATAAACGGTTGTATAAAGGATCTTCCAGGCTATCAGTACTGTTCAGCGCAGCGTTTAAAACATCTTCTGAAAGATACTGACTAGCCGGATGCGCATTCAAATCTGGATCTGCCAATCCGGAATGGATAAGGATCATATTTCCTTTTGAATCAGTAATATAGTCATATCCTGCTTTCAACATCCTGCTGATCAGAAATGATTTCTCTGATATGGATTTTCCTTCCGGAAGCGAAGCCAGGTGATTCATTGGGGCAATGACATCCATCATTCCGTTCAGGTACAGTGTGTTATCTATAGCTTCCTGTATCTGATTCAACGTTTTTCTGAATTCGCGGTGACGTTCATCAGCCAGCAGCAGTAAAGCAGCTGTACAGAGTTGATGAGGAAGATGAATTACGCGGTTCTCATCCTGTCCTGTTGTATAACACCACAGTCTGCGCACAAGACCAACCGAAGGTTCCAGATCATTCCAGTCACGCAGCGGCCATTGACCGCCGGAAATAATGATTTTGACAAGCAATTCATGTTCGATATCCGAAAGAAAATTGATCTCATCAGAAAATAGTTGAAGTATGTGTTCGCGGAGCGAATCGGGTGTGTGCAGTACCGCCGGATGATTTTCTTCTGAAAAAAAGGAGAATGAATAAAATGTCTCTACATTATTGATAGTACATTTACTGTCGAAAACAGAAAAGGAAGGAAGGCCTGCAAGATATTTCTCGCAGGCCTGAAGCTTGTTTTCTTTCAATGAACTCATGGTTTTGTCAGCCCATAAGAACGGTCGTGAGGTATTGTTACGAAGCATTGATATCCCTTTCGGTCATTAAAGGTTGATGATCCAGTTGTTTTGATCTTCAATCTTGCCGTATTGTATTCCGGTCAACGTATCATAAAGTTTTTGAGACACTTTTCCGATTCCCCCGTCTCCCAAAGTGATTTTTTCATCACGCAGGCAAAGAGAACCGACCGGGCTGATAACAGCAGCAGTTCCTGTACCGAAAGCTTCTGTCAGCTTACCACTTTTTGCGTCGGCAAAAATATCATTAATGTCAAGACGTGCTTCTTCCGTTTCATATCCGAGCTGAGAGGCAAGCTTCAGGATACTGTCGCGCGTGATGCCAGGAAGAATGGAACCGTTCAGCATGGGAGTAACTATTTTATTTCCATAAGCAAACATCATGTTCATGGAACCGACTTCTTCAACATATTTCTGTTCAATGCCATCGAGCCAAAGGACCTGAGAATATCCCTTTTTCTCAGCTACGGATCCGGCCAGAATAGATGCGGCATAGTTACCGGCGCACTTGGTAAATCCTACGCCGCCGCGAACAGCACGGACATATTCATCCTCAATATAAATGCTGACAGGTTTCAATCCCTCTTTGTAATATGCTCCGACCGGACTCAAAATGATATAGAAGAGGTATTTTTTACTGGCATGAACACCAAGTCCGACATCTGTGGAGATCATTGTCGGGCGAATATACAATGATGTTCCGTCACGATGAGGAACCCAATCTGCATCGACTTTGACCAATTGTTTTAAGCCTTCAAGCGCTGATTCCTCATCGAGAGCAGGCATACCCATACGTTCGGCACTGCGGGACATCCGGGCAAGATTGTCTGCAGGACGGAAAAGCTGAAGGCCGCCGTCTGCGCGCCGATAACATTTTGTTCCTTCAAAGATAGCCTGACCATAGTGGAGAACCATGCAGGCCGGATCCATATCAAAACTTCCGTAAGGGACGATTCTGGCATTGATCCAGCCTTTACCTTCTTCATAATCCATGAGGAACATATGATCGGTAAACAGACGTCCGAAACCGAGTGTGGATTCATCTGCGGGTTTTTGTTTGGGTGTATCGGTCAAGGTTACTTTGATATCAAGCATTGACTTATCCTTCTTTCTTATATTTTTGTTTTATTATACGACGAAATACATTCGTTCAATGTCTTTTTCCTGTTCTGTGTTACATTTCATCCGAAATGTCTTCAAGAAGAATTTCAAACGTGAGGAGACCGTCTTTTTCGGAGGCCATTTCCCCGGGAAGAATAAAAAACACCGGATTACCCTCACTGTTCAGATAAAAATCTTCTTCAGGGAAAAAAACTTCAGTAAAATAATCGTATGATATCCAATCGAAATAGTCATAATTCATATCATTTTTATCAATCATGTCCCAAACAAGATCTCTGACAATACTGTCAGCCTTTGCAGTTTGCCTGTCCTGAAGCCAGGTATCATTGTGTCCGTTCTGAAGGATCCCAAGAAGATAGGGGAGCGAAACAGTAGAATCCGGTTTAATCTCTTTCCTTGAAAAGGTATGCCCGAAATAACGGAGACTTTCATACTCCGGTGAAGCTTCTCTCTGAGTGAACAGAAACGAAATATAATCATCATTGGAACACGTTACGGAATAAGATGTTTCGCATTGAATATCAAAATCATAACCGGCCATACATTCAGCAAGAATCGGAATGTCGAAAATGATTGCGTCTTCTTCTTTCTTTTGATAGAACGCATTTACCGCACGTGAGAATTCATCATCATCCGCCAGTTGAGGATAGCGCCAGGAACAGGTGTACACATGCGACGACGGATCAGAATCATCGTAAGGAACAGACACTGCTCCGCTAAGGTCTTCGCAGAGTGATACCAGTTCGCAAAATGAAACATTGACCGCAAGAATAAATAACAACAGGAATACAATGAATTTTCTATACATTCTGAACCTCACCTTACTTTCATTATTTATTATACGTAAATCTTGCATACAGCCAGGGCATACTGTTATACGTTGAATAGGCATCAGCATAGATGCGGTAGTATTGACCGACCTCCCATGTGGTATTCGTGAAGTTCTGAACCAGAACAGGCTGGGATTTTCCGTCTTCGGATGTATTGATTACAACCATCTGAGGCTTTTCTGAGACGGAATACTGTACCACACCGGTGACAACGTATACTTGTGCATTGGCTGCCCGGACATTAATATTGCTCAACAATTCACTGTAACCTTCAGGGGACAGCGGCCATGCCTTCACTGTATATTCAGATGCGGGCGGCAGATAATATACCGTATGTTCCACCACGGAAGTTTTCTTTCCGGGGTAGGAACTGCTGATGGATATCGTATTATTACCGATGTGGTCGAAAATCGCATTAAAAGTAAACTTTCCGCTGGAATCAAGTTCAGTGATATCAAGATCGGAATGAGGCGTGCTGACATCCACATATGCACCGGGCAGGGTTGTTGCGGTTACTTTCATGATTTTTTCATTTGTTGTTCCGTATGTTCCGACAGCAAGATCAAGCGGTATTTCCTGAGGCGCACGGTAAAGGGTTACAACCAGTGTATTATCCCGGCAATACTGAGAGCGCACAACGATTGTATACTGGTTGTCACCGATCGGCTGTACCGTGGCATTATAACTCATTAATCCGCTTTCGGATGAAACGGTATCCGAGCAGTCTTTTCCGTTTACCGTAACGCGCGAACCTGGTCGGACCATGATTTGAATCGTGGACATGGTTGTGGAAACTTCTGTTCGCAGTGCGTCGGGAGTTTCCAATGCAATAGGGCTGAGAGGAATGGTGATTGTATACTGAATAGGATCAAGAGGCGTTTGTTTGCCTGACGATGCTTTCAGGAAAGGTGTTAGTGTGACGTCCATTGTTTCATCCAGCTGACCTTCATAATTATCATACCAGATATGATCAGCGATCTGAACAGTTGCGAACCCTTCGGAAACCACATAACTGGAATGTGTTTCGCGAATATAGATCTGTGTCCCTTCCTCTCCGGGGATGAGAATAGTATGTGCGGCAAGGTCATCCAGCATGGAGGCTGTCACAGTTGCGGATGAATTAAGCTTTACGCCTGATCTGAGTCCGGATATATAATTGAAAGCCAAATATCCTCCTGCAAGCAATAAACAACCTGCCAAAAAACAGATCAAACCTTTAAGAAATGAAAATGTTTTCTTGTTTTTTTGTTTTAGCTGTCCCGGCAGACCGGATGAAGCTGAATATGTCCAGCTTGTCTGTATATCATGATTCTGATAAGAAGGATCATAAGTTCTGGATTCAAGATATTCTCCATGGTCATCAAGATAACGTATTCTGTGTCGAAGTTCAGATTCTGCCTGAAAACGTCTGTCTTCGGATGAAATCCGTTTCATGACGATTGTACCATTCATTTCATCCGGGATCTCTTTCCATCCGGAATTCGGTTCGTCACTGTTGTGGATACATCCAGAAACGGAATTTCCAGCGACGCGTTTCAGCTCAGCCTGTTTTTCTGCGCCTTCCTGTTTTCTTCTCTTCAGATCATGCATCTCCTGAGCTAATGCATCTCTCGATTCAACGGTCGTATCAACTTGCCCGAACTCATCTGCCCGAAGATATTTTGTTGATTGTCCGCCGTCTTTTAAAGAATTTTTCCATGTAATACGGACAGACTCATCAATATTTAACGGAGCACCGCAATATGTGCAGTGTGGCATTGCCGCACGGTTCCATTGT
The DNA here is from genome assembly GCA_937906775.1 of uncultured Clostridia bacterium. Taxonomy (GTDB): domain Bacteria; phylum Bacillota; class Clostridia; order Christensenellales; family Aristaeellaceae; genus Aristaeella. Next base: position 6,216 of record CALCUD010000129.1, on the reverse strand, counting down.
CCGCATTCGGAACATTTCATAAGATTCTCCTGTCAATCTTCATCATCGTCATCAATAACCAGAAAACTGTTCTGAAGATAATCATTGAGTGCCTGACGGCAGGTTTCCCAATCGATTTCCTGGACGGACATTGCAGCATAATTGATCGGAGTGGCTGCACCGTCTACGGGCAAACGCAACTCTTCTATTGTACAGTCACGCAAATCATATGCATATTGCGCCGCTTCAAGCATTTCTTCGAGATTCAGATTGGTCAGGGTATTATTATCCATAATATTATTGACTAAAGCTTTGGCATCTTCCCAGGTCATTGTCCGACATTTGTCCGCGAGTGTACTCAACACGGTACGAGCTCTTTGTGTGCGGGTAAAATCGCCACCGCCGCCGGCTTTGCGGATACGCATATAGATAACGGCGCTGTGACCTCTGAAATGATAGATTCCTTCGGGATGATTTCCTGAAGTACGAATATCGTGTCCGTCTAAAGAGATAACAGATTTCGGAGGAACGGCATAACGACGCAGATAGTTGATTTCATAATATTTAAGATCAATATCGACTCCACCGAGATAGTCAACAATATTGGCTATCTGTGTAAAATCAAAAAGGATATATTTTTCAATTCTGATACCGAAATGCCGTGATAATACTTCGCAGAGTTTCTCCGGACCATGATGTTTCGCTATATAGTTAACGCGGCCGTATCCGTCTTCATCGGGATTGTCATCTTTGGGACGTTTGACAATCGCATCGCGAATCAAAGAAGTCAACATGATTCGATGTGCTCTGGAATCAAGAGTAACAAGCATGATGCCATCGGTATTTCCAAGATTTTTAGGATTACCCTTCCAGACATCGGTACAAAGAAGGAGATAATGATGCTGCCCTTCAATAACTTCAGGCAGTTCATCATACGGGATCAGATCGTAAGGAACAGGAGTTCTTTCCACTGCATAGGCAGAGAATACAGAAACAGTCATAATCAAAACAAGTATTGCACAAATCAATTTCTTCATAAAAGCACTCCTTGTCAGATCCGATTGCTTTCAATATATACAAAGAAAGCGAACATAATTATACAGCATTATTAATTAAAATAAAAGGAAAAACACATTATGAAAAGAATTTGAAACATTTTTTGAATTTTAGCGGGAATGTTCTCCTTGCCACAGACTTCGGAGAGTATGTATAATATGTATGGAGGATGAGTTTATGGTCAGGATCGGAGAAATAACAGAAACTCGCGGCGGAATGATCAGGATAACATTCTGTAGACAGGAAGCATGCGAAAAATGCAGAGCCTGTGACGGTGAAAAGAAAAGAATGGATGTTTGGATCAGCGGCGAAGGGAATGTTGGCGATATTGCAACCGTAGATTTGCCGGAATCTGAAGTAGTCCGTGCATCGGCAATCGCTTACGGACTTCCGCTTGTCCTTTTTATTTCCGGCTTGATTCTTGGCGGGTTATTTTTTTCGGACGGTGAAACGGGTACTGTTGTCGGCGGTATTTGCGGACTCGTTGTTTCCGCTGTGATTGTTGCAGTAACTGAAAAGAAACGTAAATCCAAAGGAAATCTGAATCCCAAACTGATATCTGTATCGGAGGTTGATAACAATGGAAATCATTTTAACATCTGACAATTTTGATGAGGAAGTCCTGCGTTCCACATGTCCTGTATTGGTTGATTTCTGGGCACCATGGTGCGGTCCCTGCAGGATGCTCGCTCCCTCTGTTGAGAAAATGGCTGAGAAATATTCCGGAAAGCTGAAAATCGGGAAAGTGAATTGTGACGAAGAGTCTGAAATTTGCGTAAGATACAGGATTATATCCATACCGACTTTATTGATGTTTGTTAACGGACAACTGTGTGATCAAAGTATTGGTTACCTGGAAGAAAATGAACTGGACGCTTTTGTCGCGAAATCACTTTATTAAACCGAAGTCTGATATGAAAGCGATGGTTATATATGCGTAAAAACGATTATGATGTTCTGGTGATCGGTGCGGGTCCCGGTGGAATTTTTACAGCATACGAACTTGTTCAGAAAGCGACTGAAAATATAAAAATTGGCGTTTTTGAGCTTGGAAATCCGCTTGAAAAAAGAAAATGTCCGATTGACGGAGAGAATATTCGCAGTTGTGTCGGATGTAAAACCTGTTCCATTATGAGCGGATTTGGGGGAGCCGGAGCATTTTCTGATGGGAAATACAACATCACGAATGACTTTGGCGGCAGCCTTCATGAATATATCGGAAAACAAAAAGCTCTTGAATTGATGAGGTATGTGGATGAGATCAATCTGAAATACGGAGGTGAAGGGACCAGACTTTACTCTACAGCCAATACTTCGCTGAAGAAAAAGTGTCTGCAATGCGGCCTTCATTTGCTTGATGCAGAAGTAAGACATCTTGGTACGGACATAAATTATATCGTGCTTAGAAATTTATATTATTATTTGAAGGATTTGGTAGAATTTCATTTTTGCTCTCCTGTTTCCAAGGTCAGAAAAGCAGAGGATGGTTTTGTTATTGAATCTGCGGGAAAACAATATACTGCACGGCAATGTGTCATTTCTGTCGGCAGGAGCGGAAGCAAATGGATGGAAGGAATATGCAATGAACTGGGTATCACAACCAAAAGCAACAGAGTGGATATTGGTGTGCGGGTTGAATTGCCGGCACAAGTATTCAGTCACCTGACTGATGAACTGTACGAAAGCAAAATTGTTTACAGGACAGAAAAATTCGAGGACCTGGTGCGTACATTCTGCATGAATCCCAAAGGCGCAGTTGTCAGCGAAAACACAAATGGAATTGTGACCGTAAACGGTCACAGTTATGAAGATCCGGCAAAACATACGGATAACACCAATTTTGCTCTGCTTGTAAGCAAACACTTTTCTGAACCGTTCAAAGATTCCAACGGATATGGCGAATCAATTGCCCGACTGAGCAATATGCTTGGTGGCGGTGTAATGGTTCAGCGTTTCGGTGATCTGGTTCGCGGCAGAAGAAGCACGCCCGGAAGGATTGCTGATTCTTTTGTTACTCCGACATTATCCGCTACTCCGGGAGACTTAAGTCTGGTCATTCCGAAAAGGATTCTTGACGGTATTATTGAAATGATATATGCATTGGATAAAATAGCTCCCGGAACAGCCAATGACGATACACTTCTTTATGGCGTTGAAGTAAAATTCTATAACATGGAAGTAGCTCTTAATGAAAATCTGGAAACAAATTATCCGGGGTTGTATGTGATTGGCGACGGAAGCGGCGTAACGCATTCTCTTTCCCATGCAAGCGCCAGCGGTATTCATGTTGCGCGCAGAATCCTGAAGAATATGCAATCTGCTGAATAAAGATGCTTAATAACGGAAATACTATCACTTAAAATTATGGATGGACAGAAAATATCAGGATAAAGCTGTTATAGCGTAATAACTTTTGAGCGGTAAAAATAATCGTTCGGAAGTCCGCTGCATATAGCCCATAGACTTGCAGCTTTTCTGTCATACTCCGCAGAAACGGAATTGCCGGAATCATGAAGAGAAGAGTAGATTCGCAATGAGCTGCTTTTCCACTCTTTTGTCATATCCGTTCCTTTTCGCAATGCAAGCAATTGGAGTGAATCGGGAAGAACGTTCCATAACGGGTCTTCATATTCGCCTCCGATCGCAGCCCATGAGATTATTCTTGAAACTCGGGAAGCCGGTATTCGTTTTGATACGCATGCTTCCAGAATCTTGTCATATCGGTTGTACAGTAAAGCAGCGGAAACAAGCCTGTCTTCCAGCCCTTCTGAAACATCGGGCAAAAGGCGGGCTTTTTCTTTGGAAACAGAACGGAGTGAATGTATCATTACACTGTTTATAACCGACATTTGAGGATAATGACGATCCAGAAATGTTCTTCTGATACAATCAGCTGAATATCCGGGAACTGCTGAGAATGTGCTGCTCCAATTCCCCAGCAAAAGCGCAGAGCGTACTGCCGACGCAGAAGGAAAATCAGAATAAACAGCCTCTGCATGATAACTTCCTTTTCTCATTATCGGAACAGGTGTGATATTAACTTTTAATCGTTGAATGGCGCGCAAATAACAAACTGCAAGAATATTGTTCGGATATGAAAACAAGTTGACTGCTTCAGGTAAAACAGAACCCAGTGCGGAATGAACCGCGTAAGGATATCCGTTTCCATGAGCCAGCGTGGAACGAAGGATATCACTATATTCAGGCGTCGGAGATTCCAAGATGTCAGCCGTTTTACGAAGGAGCGAAAGATCTGTATTTTCTGCTCCGAAAGCAATATGTGTGCAACCGAGAGAAGAAAGCGCTGAAACAGCTCCGAGTGCGTAGTTTTCCGCATTGCGAAGCGTCCACATCGTCGGAAGCATGAAAACAGCATCAGCTCCCGCCTGCAGTGCACATGCAGCACGGGAATAAGGCGATATAAGTGACAGTTGACCGCGCTGCTTGAAAAAACCGCTTAAAACAACATATGTATGATCAGGCTTTACAACGGATACAGCTGTGGAAAGATGATAAGCGTGACCGTTATGAAAAGGATCATATTCTGCTACGATTCCAAGTATCGTTTTCACGGGATTCAATCCTTCCTCAATCTTTATAATGAACAGGATAAAGCACTGCAAAGTTACTGATAAAATACTGATTGCAATAATGAATATACAAATCAATTATATGCACGGTCAAAAAATGCGTCAAGAAAATGAAACCGCTCTGTGAAAACGATTATGTGGAAAAATATCCTTTCTTTTATAAGAATAATGTGTATAATAATAAAGGTTATATCAAGTAAAAAGGAGACTGATCAAATCATGAAAATCCTGGTAGTAAACGCCGGTTCCTCCTCTCTCAAGTATCAGTTGGTTGACATGACAGATGAAACGGTACTGGCTAAGGGTACCGTTGAGCGGATTGGAATCGACGGAAGCTTTATGAGATATTCCGCCGGTGAAAAAGAAACAAGGGTTGTTCAGGATATTCCAGATCACGAAGTAGCTGCACAGCTCATGCTGAACATCCTGCAGGATCCTGAATTTGGTGTAATTAACAGCACAGATGAGATCAGCGCTGTCGGTCATCGTGTTCTTCACGGCGGCAATGCATTCACCGCGTCCGTTATTGTGGATGAAGCTGCGAAACAGGCTATCCGTGATTGTTTTCCGCTCGGGCCGCTTCATAATCCAGCCAACCTGATGGGTATTGAAGCCTGCGAAAAAGTAATGAAAGGCACGCCTCAGGTAGCTGTGTTTGATACTGCTTTCCATCAGACTATGCCTCCGAAGGCATATATGTACGGTGTTCCTAAAATGTATGAAGAAAAGCTTCATGTACGGCGCTACGGTTTTCACGGTACCAGTCACCGTTATGTCAGCCGCAGAGTCTGTGAATTCCTCGGTGTTAATCCTGCAGGACAACGTATCATTATCTGCCACCTTGGAAACGGGTCCAGTCTCAGTGCCGTTAAAGACGGAAAATGCGTGGACACTTCTATGGGACTTACCCCGCTGGACGGTCTTCTGATGGGAACCCGCTGCGGAACCTGCGACCCTGCCGTGGTACAGTTTATTGCCAATAATCCCCTCAAAGAAGACGGTACACCGCTTGGTCATCCGATCAGCGTGGATGAAGTACTTACCATGATGAACAAAAGCAGCGGTCTGAAAGGTATCAGTCAGAAGAGCAGCGATATGCGCGATGTTGACGGTATGGCCAATAACGGAGATCCGGATTGTATTCTCGCACGTGACATGCTGGTATATGGAATTAAAAAATATAACAGAACTGCAATAACAAAGAATATTGCATCTTCTTCAGCAAAGAGCAGAACGGCCCCGGCGGACAGCATAGATTCCCTTTTTGTCAATTTCTTCGCCGGCCAGCCAGCGACGGGCTTCGGCTTCGGTTTTGAATTTTCTTCCTTCGGCACCGGGGTACCCATTGAGCTGGGCTTCGTACTCTCCGATGTCATGGTATATACCGGGTGAGTTACCCACACGCACCGCGTAGACTGCTGCCATACTTTATCCTCGTGGTTGCGTTTATTCTATTTTTTCCGGGGCTTCGCTCATGATGGTTTCCGTTCCTACGGCGGCGGAGCTGTTCATGACCGCCTTGTGATACCAGTAGAGTGATTTGTCGGGGTCAGCTACCGACAGCTCTTTATTGCCGTAGAGGTCAGCGAGG
>CALCUD010000128.1 GCA_937906775.1 uncultured Clostridia bacterium | reverse complement strand
GAGCAGCTGACTTGTAATCAGCAGGTTGGGAGTTCGATTCTTCTCGCCAGCTCCACTTATGGCTTTGGCTGAGATATGCGGGTGTAGCTCAATGGTAGAGCTCCAGCCTTCCAAGCTGGTAACGTGGGTTCGATTCCCATCACCCGCTCCATCAAAAAGCAGCGCGAACGCGCTGCTTTTTGCATATGCTTTTGATTTGCCGCCGGAAAGGGAAACCCTCCGCGACAGAAAATATGAAAGAAAACGGGTCCGCAGGGGAAATGACGGACGGGGAGTATCTTACAGAATGATCGTTTTCAGCAGCAGGATGATCAGCAGATGCACCGGATAGAGCGCGTAACCGACCCACCTGGGCATCCGGAGATTCCGGGGGAAACGGATCAGGATCAGCGGCATGGAGAGCAGACCGAAGGTTTCCATGCGCAGCCAGGGCGTCACCAGAACAGACAGCCAGGAAGGGAGTTCGTTCAGCTTCAGCGGGATCCCGAAGAGTGATTGCGTGACGCCGTAGGCGGTCCCCCAATACAGGAAGAACGCGATCATGACCGCCGCGATCGCGGGGCGGGAGCTCCGGCCGGCATACAGCAGCAGAATGAAAAGAACGCCTTTCCAGCTGTAATCGGCGTTCAGCACGACGGCGAGGACCATCGCGGCGGCCGGCGCCCAGATCTGGCTGAAGCATTTCTTTGCCCGGATCCCCCAGAGGGCGGAAAGCGCGAGAAAGAGCGTCAGAAAGATATTCGGCTTTGAAAAGACCGCGCCGAGGACGGTGAACAGATTCCCGTCCCGGAACAGGGCGCCGTCGGCAAAAATGGTCCGGACCGTTGATTCCGCGGTCCCAAGATGGTTCATGACAAAGGCGTAAAGGGGCTGGCTGAGCAGGCCGACCAGCAGGATCCGGAGCAGATATCCGGGGACGCTGCGCGTATAGCAGAAGCCGACGACCATGCACCAGCAGTAGATTGGAAACGCGATCCGCCCGATGATCCGGAATTCCGGGATCCCCGGAAAGATCACGACTCCCATATGGTCGACCAGCATAAAGGCGAGCGCGATGATCTTCAGCCAGCCGGTCGCGGTATTTCCGGCCGGGACGCCCGGCAACGCCTCCAGAGGAGTGCGGGAACCGGTTTGTGTACGATGATCGGCGGGCAGCCGGCTTTCGGTTTCTGACATTGACAAATCCCTTCCTTGAGCGGTAAGATAGGAGATGTACGAGGTGAACAGACGGTCGCGTGCCCATTGCGGCATGAGGAAAGTCCGGGCACCGAAGGGCAAGGGTGCCGGCTAACGGCCGGCGGAGGCGACTCCAGGGAAAGTGCAACAGAAAATGACCGCCGCGTTTTCGCGGTAAGGATGGAAAGGCGAGGTAAGAGCTCACCCGCGGCCTGGCGACTCGTCCGCGATGTAAACCCCACCCGGTGCAAGATGACATGGAGGCAAGCCGGCGGCCCGCCGCGTTCTCCGATATCGCTTGAACGGCGCGGTAACGCGCCGTCTGGATAGATGACCGTCCAATACAGAACCCGGCTTACGGTCACGCTCGTACATCAGAAAGTCTTCCTCGGGGAAGGCTTTTTCTTTTTCAGAACGTTTCCACCGTGACCTCGCCGTTCACAAGCGTGAAACGGATCCCGGTTTCGGTCTCCTGCGTCTGATAAACCTTTGTGTTCAGATTTTCCAGCAGCCGCAGGACGCGGGGGGAGGGCGTGTCCGCCTTTTCCGCTGTGCTGGTCGAAATGACCGCGTGATCCGGCGTCAGCCGGTTCAGCAGCGCTTCGCTGGTCGCGTCGTCATCGCCGTGATTGGCGACCTTCAGAATGTCCACATGGGAGAATACATTCGCGTCCAGCAGGCTGTATTCCTCCGGAAATTCCATGTCGCCGGTGAGCAGAATATTCCCGCCGCCGCCGGACGCCAGCAGGACGAGCGAATTGTTATTCTCTTCCTTTGAATCGGGCGTCAGAGGGCCGATCACTTTGAGGCTGGCGCTGCCGAAGGGGAGCGTCGCTCCGGCGGAAAGATATACCGCTTCCACCGGTGATTTTTTCAGCGCCTTTTCGGCCGGATGAGATTTTCCTTCTTCCAATATATAATAGGAAGACGCGTAAACGTGTGAAACGGAAATATCGCTTTTGATCAGTTTTTTCAGACCGCCCGCGTGATCGGAATCCGTATGCGTCAGAATGACCCCGTCCAGCCGGGAGATCCCCAGGCGGTTCAGCGCGGATTCAATGATCTCCCATGACGCGCCGCGGCCCGTATCGATCATGTAGGTGATGTCTTCCGTCTGCAGCAGAAGGCAGTCCGCTTTTCCAACATTCAGCGCTGTCAGAATGATCGGGACACTATCCGTAGTGATAGTTTCCGGTACGCCGTTTTCCCCGTACGCGACCGGAAAAGTTACAGACAAAATGAGAAACACAGTGAGCAGAAGTATCCAATGTTCACCGAATGTTCGTGTTTTCACGCCTGCACCTCCTCCGCGGAACCTGAACGATCAGCTTTTTTGGTCCGAAGGGTATCGAAAAATACAGACAAAAGAGCGTTGCATTCATCAGAATGTTCGCCTTCTTCCCAGGAAGTTACGGAATGGAAAGCCGGATCCGCGGGAAGATCGTATACGCTGCCGCAGCATCCCTTTTCAGCGTCGGCAGCCCCGAAGACGCAGCGGCGGAGCCGGCTCATGACCATCGCCCCGGCGCACATGGGGCATGGCTCCAGCGTGACGTACAGCGTGCAGTCGGAAAGACGCCAGTCGCCGCGCGTCATCGCGCCGTGCTTCAGGCACAGGAGTTCCGCGTGCGCGGTCGGGTCGTTCAGCTGTTCCCGGCGGTTATGATCCGCCCAGAGGATCTCCTCCCCCCGGCAGAGGACCGCGCCGACAGGGACTTCCCCCTCGTTCAGGGCTTTGCGGGCTTCTTCAAGCGCCAGTTTCATAAAGTCCAAGGCTTTTCTCCTTCCGGAAGATCAGGATCGGTCTTCCTTATTATATATAGGGTCAGCATTTAAAGTCAATCGGGGCGCTTTAGGACGCGGCCTGTGAAAAATAGGGGCTTTATTTTTCTGAACTTTTCCTGTATAATAACGCTCCCTGCCCTTATAATCATCCCGTACCGTGAGAGAACCGCCCGAAAAAGCCGCGGAACGAAAGGGGAAGGACGGGGACCGGCGGGGTTCGCGGTCCGGGAAAAGGATCCGGCCGGTGGACAGACAGAAATCCTGTTCGTATATCTATATGCAGGAAGATTCTAAAGGGTGACGGAAATTCCGGAAAAGGATCAGAAAAATCACAAAAGTTTTTTGACAAAATTCCAAAATGTAACCGTATATATAACCGTCACGGAGTACAATATAGGTGCAGTCGGTGGAAATGCATCCATCGGCGAGAAGATCGGAAGGAGGACGAACTTATGAAGAAGACCTATGTATTATATAGGCTGATCGCGTTTATGCTGGTCACGTTCCTGGCCGTCAGTTCGCTCTCCGCGACCTTCGGTGAAGGAACCGGAGAAACCCCCACGGGAGATCAGACGCAAGTCACCGAAGATGTAACCCAAACTGCCGAACAAGCGGTTGAAGATGTAACTCCGACGCCGGCACCTACGCCGGAACCCACCCCGGCTCCGACGCCGGCACCCACTCCCGAACCTACCCCCGCTCCTACTCCGGCGCCTACGCCGGCTCCAACGCCCGCGCCCACGCCTGCACCTACTCCGGCCCCCACGCCGGCTCCGACTCCGGCGCCCACGCCTGAACCTACCCCGGCTCCTACTCCGGCGCCCACGCCGGAACCCACCCCCGAACCCACTGCGGCGCCTACGCCTGAACCTACCGCGGCCCCGACGCCCGAACCCGTGGAAGAACCCGAGGACGATCCTGTGATCGAGATCGATGAGGATGACGCGGGCGGATTTGCCGATAATGACGAAATGGAAGAGATCATCGAGGAAGACCCGGCGGACGAAGACGGCCTTCTGACTTTTGACGATGATGATTTTGGCAGCATTGACGAGGAAATTCTGAAAGAGACCGAGGTATTTACCGGAACCGCGTCCATCCGGATGCTGACCAGCGGCGATATCCACTACGGCGACGAGATCCGCCTGAAGGCTGATGTTTTCAACGCCAATATGGAATATACCATTGAATGGGAAGTTGACAAGCACAACGGCACCGGCTGGCAGAAATGCGGCACGGGATCCGTTTACGGATTCACGCTGACAGAGGCGAACGCCAAATATGATTACCGTGTGGCTCTTTATATCAATTGATCAGGGATGAGATCCATCCTCCTTTTGTTCCGGCATGTGCTTCCCGACATGCCGGAAGTTTTTAACAACATAGCATTTTTCTATTCCTGAACTTGCGTATTTCATACGACTTTGTTATAATGTAACTGAAAAGTAACTCTTGTGGTTTTTTTCTCTGCCTTTTGACAGAACCGCGAAGTGAGGAGGAACCGAAATGGCTGATACGATTCGCATCCAGATGATGGATCATTTTTTGATCTTCATTGATGAGAAAAAAACGGATCATCTTGCCGCAAAGTCCAAAAAAGGCGCGGCGCTGATCCAGTATCTTCTGCTCAACGCGGGCGAACCGGTTCCGAATTACAAAATTTTGAACTCCCTGTGGGATGAGGAAAAGAGCAGCAATCCCGAAAACGCGCTGAAGACGCTGGTCAGCCGGCTGCGCGTTCTGCTGAACCAGATCGATCCGGATCTGGGATCCTGCATCGTATCTGACCGTGGCGCGTATCACTGGGAATGTCTGCCGAACATGACGGTCGATATGTACGAAATCGACGCGATCTTCGACCGGCTGAGCGAAAACAACGTTCCGGAGTTGGAACAGCGGAAGCTGTATAACCTGCTGCTTGAAAAGTACGCGGGCGACCTGCTCCAGCACAGCGAGCAGAACGAGTGGGCCCTGGCCAAAGCGACCACGCTGCACAACAAGTTCATGGCCGCCGTCTACGCGTATATCGAACTGCTGAAAGACAAGGATCAGAACGCGGATATCATTTCCGTCTGCCGCCGGGCGTTGGATGTCGATTCCTTCGACGACCGTCTGCACATGGAGCTGATGAGCGCGCTGATCAAGATCAACCGCACCGGCGAAGCGCTGCAGCAGTATAAGCATGTGGTCCAGCTGAACTACCGCTATCTCGGCGTTCAGCCGAGCGACGATCTGCAGGAATTCTACAAGCAGATCGTTTCCGCCGGCAAAACGCTGGACTTCAACCTCGAATCCATCCGGAACGAACTCCGCGAGAGCGGGGAGCGCCGCGGCGCCTTCGTCTGCGAGTATGCTGTGTTCAAGGAGATCTTCAATCTGCAGATGCGGAACCTCGAACGTCTGGGCGCGACAATGTTCCTGGCAATCATTATGATCTCGCCGTATAACGATGTCGAGCTGGACAACCTGAAGCAGGACAATGTCATGAACGGCCTGCTCGAGATCCTGAGCCAGAATCTGCGCAAGGGCGATACGATCACCCGCTTCGCCCCGACGATGTTCGCGCTGCTGCTGCCCACGGTGAATTACAACACCGGCGGAATGGTGCTGGAGCGTATCAAGCGCGTGTTCTACCGCCGGTATCCCAACAGCAATATCGCCTTCAACTACCGCGTAGGTCCGCTGTCCAGCCAGGGCATGGCGCCGGAGGAACCGCTGAAACTGAATGACGACGGGAGATAAAGCCCGCAAACAGACTCCGGCAGATTCTTATACCGGAGTCTGTTTTATGATGATATTAGTTCGGCTTTCTCATCCGGAAAAGACAACTTTTTGTGTTCGAAAGGGATGAATTATGGTGCTACCGCCAGTTGCTATCCTTGGCGTATTAACATTTGCAGTGATACTATGTGTGATGTTGTATTGTGGTCATCTATATATGGTGAAGGCGTGGAAATGCATTGTATTAGCAGTTTTTCTTACTGTTTTCTGTATACTATCCAGTAAGCTCATGGCGATTATAGAAAATTGCGGGGAGGGATTGTCTCTTTTTGGAGGAATTCTATTTGCTCCGATATTTATGATCCCTATTGGCCTTATGCTGCGTGTAAATCTTTTTGATATGTGGGACTTGTGCGCGCCGTCAGCAGCCTTGGCTTTATCGGTAGCCAAGATCCACTGTTTTATCAATGGTTGCTGCAACGGGAGATTTCTGTTTTATATAGGACAAAAGTTCTATCCTGTATATTTTCCGAGCCAAATTGCGGAAAGCATTAATACTTTGATCCTTTTTGTTATTTTACTGACATTCATGCGAAAACGGAAAAATCGTGGCATTCTTATTTTATGGGCAATGATTTATTACGGTATTACCAGATTTGGATTGACTTTTTTACGAGGAAGAAGAGAAGCGTTTGTCTGGATCCTTCCGAATGGTGCTTTTTGGTCTTTGGTTACTTTAGCTATCGCTGTTCCTCTAATGATCTTATACAAACGGCGGTATGGAATCAAGGGTTCTAGAGAGCAAACCGCCAAGGATTAATACCGGAGAACGTGCAGGAATTACCGATGCTTATATAGAAATAAGAATTTGAGTAACAGGATCCTGTTACTCAAAGAAATTAGATTTTTGAATACAAAAGAAATTTTTGCTAATGTAACCGGAAAATAACCCTAAAAATGTATAATAATATTGTAGGGATTTTCTACCCATCGATGTACCGAACGGGGAAGTTCCATCGCCTGAACGGCGCGGATCCTTTCTTTTCCCGCATTGCGGATGAGGCAGAGCCTTCTCTGAAACTGGGATTTCCCTTCCGGAGAATGGGCCTGGCTGTCTCCGATGATGGATCGTATTCTATGGTAGATACGAGACAAGATGTAACCATATCACTTATATTGACTATCAACCGTGTAACTCTTGAATGCAACCATGAAATTGAGCGCAGAGGTGACTGAAATGATGAATGCGAAGAAAGTGATGATCTTGGTGGCGGCGGTTATGCTGACATTGTGTCTGATGACAGGCGCGTATGCGGATCGCGTATATACATCGCCGGGATTTCACATTCCTTCCGACCGGATCACGATTATCGTGACCGTGGATCCGACAGAGCAGGAGCCGGAGATCACCGTTCAGTCAGAAGGCGCCATGACGGAAGAAACGGCCGGACCGGCGGAAGGCGAAGCGCCCGATGCGGAGCCGACCGGGGAAGCCGAGCCTGAAGCGGAACCCGCGGAAGGTGAAATCCCTGAAACGGAACTTCCGGAAGGCGAAACGACCGTAGAAGGACCGGCTGATCAAGGCGAGCCGGAAACGGAACCGACCGAAGGTGATATGCCCGAGGCGGAACCGGTTGAAGAGGGTGAGCCTGAAATAAAACAGACCGAAGTCAAAACTCCTGAAGCGGGTGAACAGGTGGCTGAACCGACCGGGGAAGACGAACCTGCGGAAGAAACCCGGGAGGACTTCCCGGAACTGACGGTCAAGATCCGTTCCAATCTCCGCACGCAGATGACCGAAGGGGAAACGGTTCGGCTGACCTGTGTGGTCGAGGGGCTGGCCGGCCGGACAGCTACATACCAGTGGCAGGTCGACAAAGGGAACGGCTGGCAGGATGTCCCGGACGCAACCGACAGCATCCTGACCTTCAGCGCCGATCGCGAAACGTTGGCTTATAACTGGCGGGTCATTGTGGAAGCCGAAACGGCTGAGTAAACGGCCTGCTTTTCAGAAATAATTCATACTCCGGACAGATGGGGAGGAACTGATATGTATACCAGAAAAAATAAAGTGATCGCCTGGCTGCTGACAATCCTGATGATCTTCCAGGTGCTCCCGATTTCCGCCGTGGCGGAAGCCGGCGGGACCGGCGAATTGCCGGGATCCAACTATTATGCTGTCACCTTCGTGGATGACGAGGGGAAGGAGCTGGCGAAGCAGACGCTCGTTCTGGAAGGAACCTGTGTTGCTTCCATGCCGCAGGCCCCGAACAAAGCAGGGTACAGCTTTGATGACTGGTATATACAGGGAACCGATACCAAGTTCGACACAACCACTGTGATCACAAAAGACACAGTGGTTGAAGGTCGTTTTACGGAGTTGAAGCCCTATCAGGTCACCATCAACTTTGTTGACAAGGCTACCGGTGAACTGCTAGCCAGCCCGGTGATCCGGACATACAACACAATAGATCCCGCGGACACGATTCCGGTTCCGGAATCCCTGCAGCCGACGAGTTCCACGCTGACCGGTATCTATTACCCGCTGACTCCGTCTGTCACGATCGTTCCTGCCAACCTGACGCAGGATACAACGGAAACCGTTCTCTATTCCAATACCGGTGTTCAGTATAAGATCCATTATATGGGTACATCCAAATCGGATCCGGCGACCTATGAAGAAATCGCGGATCCCACTGTTAAAACAGGCGCTGTGGGCGGAACTGTCGCCGGCACCTCCAAAGACATTGACGGATTCACCTTCGAACGTTCCGGTGACAATATTGTTCTGAAGTCTGCCGGTGAAGGTTCCAATGATCTGTATATGTATTATACCCGCAACATGTACGCGGTCCGGTACGATTCCATGGGTGGCACGTACATTGACGCGGAAGAAGGCTACTATGACGATACAGTGACGCTGACATCGGAAATGCCGGTGAAGGCGGGGTATGCATTCGACGGATGGTATGCCGATTCCGGGTATACCGGCAGCGCGCTCACCAGCGTGAAAAATCTGAAAGGCGACACAACGGTTTACGCGAAATGGAAGGCGGCTGAAGTCAATTACAGCATCCAGTATTGGATCGAACGTCAGGGCACGGACGGACAGTTCGATTATGCCGGTCATACCGAAACGAAAAAAGCTTTGGTCGGTTCAGATGTTACGGGTGCCGATGCTCCTGCCTATACCGGATTTGATGACAGCAAATTCTATGAGAAAAACGCCAGCCTGAGCGGAAAGTCGACTGCCAAGGTTGCCGCGGACGGAAGTACGATTGTCAACTGTTATTACACGCTGAAGAAGTATACCCTGATTTTTAAGAATGATAAAAAAGAAGTATCACGGTTTACCGCGCGCTACATGGATGATATTGCCGCGAAATGGCCGACCATAAGCGATGCGAGTTTTGTCGGATGGCTCCACCCGGACAATACCGTTTATTCCTCCAGACGTCTGACGCTGACGGAGGATCTGCTCAAAGATGCAAATGCAAATAATGAGATTACCTATACCGCATATTTTCAGTCGACGAAATATACGATTATTCTGGACTATCAGCTCCAGCAGCCGGACGGAAGCTATAAGTCCAGCGATGCCTACTATCAGAAATTGAATTCTTATTCCACCGAATGGCAAGCCAAAGATATTGAACACTATACTCACAAAAACACAGTAAAGAAAACGCTGGGTCGAGATACGTACAGCTTCACCTTCTATTATGACCGTGATACCTACAGCATTACATATGCCTGTAAAGGACAAACCGATCAACGGGTTGAAAATGGCATTATGTTCGGTAAAGATATTGCCGACAGAAACTGGACTCCCAGTTCGGAATATCGGATCAAGTGGGGGATTGATTCCCGCGCACGGTTCACCGGATGGTATACGGATCCGGCCTGCACAGAAGGATATTCCTTCGGTGAAATGCCGATGTCTGACATCATTGTATATGCGGGATTTGAAATGCCGAATATCCAGGTGACCGTAATCACCGACAACGGGGAGCCGGATCTGCATGAAAACATCCCGATCGGCGGGACCGTAACCCTTCCTGTACCGACCCGTGACGGATATACTTTCAGCGGCTGGTACACCAAGAAGGTCGGCGGTGTGCGCTTCGATGAAACACAGCCTGTGGCAAGCGATATCACCGTATATGCCCGTTGGGAGCAGAAAGATGTCCATTATACGGTTTACTACAAAGACGCTCTGACACTGGAAGATGTACGGGATCCCCTGACTGTCAATGTTGAGAACTATGTGCCCGGTATGGAAGTGACCGTATATCCTG
>CALCUD010000127.1 GCA_937906775.1 uncultured Clostridia bacterium | reverse complement strand
AGCGGATCTCCTCCGGGGCTTCCAGGAAGGTCAGGCGGGTGGCGGGAGTCACGCGAAAGATGACTTCGCCGCGGGGATTATGAAATTCCGCGCAGACGCGGGATAAAATCAACATACGCTCACCTCAGATTCCGTCCATGTAACGGACAGTTGACGGGTACAGGAACCGGACCTCGGAGAACTGCGCGATATACGGGATCTTGATCCGCATTTCGGCGTACTCCGTATCCATACGGCGCAGGGGCTGGGTCAGGTTGAAGCAGATCCGGTCCGGGCGGTTCATGTAGCAGACCATGCGGTCGGAGGAGGCGGTGCCGGCCTGTTTGCACCACTTGCAGGGGGAGATCACGAGCTGACCGCCCTGCTGGACCGTGAGGTTGTTCTCCAGGACATAGGTCAGAATGGACTTGCCGGAGTCATCCCCGACCTTCCGCGTGACGAGCGCGCCGAACTGATCCACGGGGATCAGGATATGATTCGGCAGCGCGTCGGAGGAGCAGTCGTTGTCGCGCCAGACGGAGGAAAGGACGAAATTGATATCCGCGAGGATCTCGTCCGCGGTCTTCTTCGACCACTGGGTGTCCGTACCTCCGGAGGTATGGGCCGGGGCGGTGGTGCGGGTGACGTTCGCGTTGTTGATGAGGCCGGTCGAGGAGACCTTGGAGAAGCCCTTGTAGACATTGCGGTCGATGACCTTATCGCAGTGCAGGCGGATGCCCTTGTTCAGGAAGGTCTCCGGATCGCGGCCGACCTGCATCATCTTTTCACGCTCCATGGTCGAGAAGGACATGTACTCCGCGAAGTTGAAGGTGCGGGCGACAGACTTCGACATATCCGCCTGGATGACGGGGATATCGTTCGCGGCCTCAAAGATCAGATTGTCGTCCAGCGTGCCGGAGGACGCGTAGGTCACGTCCACCGAAGCGACGGACTCCAGGAGGCCGCCGCCGGTGATGACGGGCATATCCCGGGGCCAGTCGGTCCCGGAAAGGGGTTCAAGGATCTTTTCGTCGACCTTCTCCAGCTCCTTCATCAGGAAGGTGTAGGAGTCGCGGGCGGTCAGACGGGAGGGCAGATAAGGGGGCATCACATTCAACTCCTTCCTTTACAGCACGTTCCGCTCGTTCAGAACGATCTCGATGTTCCCGTCAGCGTCCGCGACGCCGCGGAAATGAACGCCGTTCAGCTTGAGGTTCGAGCCGCTGTCGGCGTCGGTGGCGAAGCCGCCGGTGCTCTTGACGATATACACCGGATCGCCTGGGTCGGGCACGCCGTCCTCCAGCGTGACGATGACGGATCCGCGGGTGATGACCTCCGCCATTTCGCCGGGGGCGACGGCGGCGGTGTTCGCGCCGTAGGCGGCCGGAGTCCGGGAGGGCGAGCGGACGATGATGCCGAGGAAATCGTCGGCGGTCTTGGCGGAACGCCAGTACTTGATGCCCTTGCCGTCATCCGAGAGGGTCACAGCCGTACCGGGCTGGAGACTCGTGGAGGATTCGGCGTTCGGCAGGGCGACGATGATATCGTCGACCGCGCGGGAGACGGTGCCGGGCCAGCCGGGCAGGAAATCAGACAATACTTTTCCCATGATTACGGGACCTCCTTTGGGTGGGATTGATCGGGGAGAGGACGCCGCCTCACCGGACGCAGGGGTTGCGCTCCGCCATGATGCGGCGGCCGAGATCGGCGTCATCGCGCTTCCGGACGGCGGCGCGCTTCAGCGCGGCATAGGTGTCGCCCGCGGCGGCGGGACGGCCGGAGAGGCGGCGCAGACGGCCGGCCAGATCGGCGGCGACGGCGGCGCGGTCCCCTCGGGGCATCTTCGCCAGCGCGGGGCGGACGGCCAGGATCGCGGCCTTGATGGCGTCCGCGGTTT
Source organism: uncultured Clostridia bacterium (assembly GCA_937906775.1). Classification (GTDB taxonomy): domain Bacteria; phylum Bacillota; class Clostridia; order Christensenellales; family Aristaeellaceae; genus Aristaeella. Next base: position 76,081 of record CALCUD010000127.1, on the reverse strand, counting down.
GCTTATCGGGATCGCATTCGGGGTCCGCGTCGGGTTCGATGACCTCGGACAGGATCTCCTCCGGCGAGCCGGCGATCAGCTCGGCGGCCAGGGTGACGGGGTCGGGTTCGTCCGCCGCGGACGCGGCCGCGGGGGTCAGCAGCGCGACGATCTGATCCAGCCGCGCGAGGATCTCCGCCATGAGGTCGGGCGCGTCGGCGGCAAGGATCTCCTCCGCGAGGGCTTCGGCGGCGAGCGTTTCGGCCGCGGGCGCTTCAGCCGCGGGCAGCGTCTCCGGCAGGACGGCGCTCTCCGCCGCGGGGGCGGCTTCGGGCTCGATCAGTTCGCCGAGCAGCTCGGCGACCTCCTCCGTGTCGCCGTCCTTCGCGACGCGGGCAATGAAACGGGCAAGTTTACGGTTGTTCACAGTCATTCTCCTTTCCGGTTTACGGTCTTTGATGGATACGCGGGCGCCGGCGCGGCCCGCCTCGACGACGGCCACGTGGTTTCCGCGGATCTGACGCTGGACATACCGGCCGTTTTCCTCCGAGAGGGTGTAATTGTAGCCGCAGGAGATCTCCCGCTTGCCCCCGTGAAGGATCCGGCCGATGAGGACGGGGTCGGTGATCATCAGATCCGCCAGGAGCAGATCCGACTCCGCGCCGGCGCCCCGGCGGATGTTATGGGCATGCCCCTTCCCGAGCCGGGCGGCGTTTTCCGCCGTCACGCCCTCCGGATCGGGCGGATGACCGTCCGTGACCGGCATGCCCTCAAAAGACGCGAGCGTCGCGGGGGAAAAGACTTCCTCCTCCGGGCGGAACACCGGCACCGGCGGCCCGCCGGGCGGAAGCCCCAGCTCCTCCGGCAGGTATTCCTGGACGCCGGTCCGGGCGACCGGGACATTGAGACAGAGCAGATAGCCCTCGGGCTCCCTCCGGGAGAGGTTGTCCGACAGGCGCGTACCGTAATAGATCAGGTTCCATCCCTCCTTTAACTGATCCGGGTCATCCGGACACCGTGACCGTGACGGAGGCCGCGGGGATCACGGCGCGGCGGTCCCACGGCATTTCGACCAGCTCGGTTTCCGTCCCGGCGCTGTCGCCCGCCTCGATCCGGAGGATCGCGAAGGAGGGCGCCGGATTCGTCTCGACGGCGTAGCACACGCCGTACAGCGCGGGCACAACCAGATCCTGGCCGATCTTCAGCGTATCCGCGTAGGCGCTGACGGCGCTTTTGATCCGCGCCGGGACGGCGGCGCCGTCATAGCCCTCCAGCGGCCGCAGGAAGACCTCGACGCTCAGGGGGCGCTGCGTCGCGCGGCTGAAGGAGACGGTGTGCGCGTTCCCCGCCGCGTCCGTGACGGTCTGCGACTCCGTACCGTACGTCCCGATCCCCGGCGGCTTTTTGTCGAAGATCGCGCGGGCGATCTCGTCCGAATACCCGCCCAGCGCCATGACGCAGAGGCTGTGGGGCGGGACGCTGTGCGCGTCGGTCACGGACGTATCGTTGACATGGATGTTGTGATACTTCAGATACCGCAGCGCGCCGAGCGCCGCGTCCAGCGCCTCGACCGGCCCCGTCGCCGAAGCCGAGGCCGCCGCCAGCATCCGGTTCCGCAGATCCGGGTCGCTCTCCCCCTCCGCGCGGGAGACGCCGCAGACCGGGGCCAGCAGGTCCAGCGCCGCGCCCGTGGCGAAGCCCGGATCCCGGGAGGCGAAAACATCCGCCAGCACGCCGGACAGATCGTCCAGCGATTTCGCGAACAGCGACAGCAGCTGATAGTCCGGGCTCGCCTCCGTCAGATCCGCGTCCGCGCCGAAGATCGCGCGGTACGAGGAAAGCAGATCCTGCAGCCGGTCCTCATAGGTCGGAAGGCGCAGGCCGGTGGCGTCCAGATACGGCGGAAAATAAGCGATAGGGATCATCCTCCTGTAACGTCGCGGCGAGGTTTGCCGAAGGCAAAATCACCGCGATACGGTCGCCGACGCGACGAGGTTTACGAAGTAAAACCGTCGCGCCATAACGTGTCAACAACAAGCAGCTGACGGGCTTCCTCCCGGGTCAGGAGGCCCGCCGCGTAGGCCTCGGTGACGGACGCGGTCCGCCGGGCCGCGATCTCCGCCTTTTCCATCGGCGAAAGAACCGTCAGCGGCCCGAAAACGATCCCCGTCTCCTCCGGCGCCTCCCCCAGGCAGGACAGGAGCATGACCGGCAGCAGCCGCTCCAGCGCCGGGCGCAGAAGACGCTCCTGCTGCTGGGAGATGAACTCGTAATAGTTCTTCATATCGCTCTCGCCGGTCGCGTTCATGCCCTGCGGGGAGCGGCCGAACAGCCGCGTCGCGGGAATCTCCGCCGCGCCCGCCATGTCCGTCATGAACAGCTCGTAGATCTCCGGCAGGCCGGCGAAGCTGTAGGTCAGATTCTCCATCGTATCCGCGTTCGACATGACCTGCAGGCCGAAGTTCGAGCGGAAACGGTTCTGCTGCTCCATCATCGCGAGCACGCCGGCGCGCTGCTCATCGGTGCCGAAGGCGAGCAGCTCGCCGAAGTCGCCCATGTGCAGCGTCGTGATGTGCGCCTGAAACACGAGCTGCGCGATGTTCGCCGAGGTGGCGGAGCGCTTCTGCAGCTCCTCCCAGACGTGCTCCAGCTCGGAGGCGCCCCAGTACTGCTCCCGCTCCGCCTCGCGCTGAGGCAGATCGCGGCCGGTGAAGCGCAGCACGCGGGAATGATGCAGGCGTACGGTGCCGCCGTCCTCCGCAAGCTCCGCCTCGTAATACGCCGGCAGGCCGAAATCGGGATCGTCCAGATCGGTCACCAGCTCCGCGGAGGGGGTCACGCCGCGGGCGCGGTCCAGCACCAGCAGCCCCTGGAAACAGTCCGGCAGCAGCGCGCTTTTGTCCAGCGGCCGGTCGAGGATGTCCTCCTCGCCGCGGATCACCATCAGGGCGATCGCGCCGCCGTAAAGCCGCGCCCAGCGGATCGCGTCCGCCAGCTCGCGGCGGACGGCGTGGCGGGACTCCAGGCTCCGCAGACGCCGGACCGCCTCCTCCGGCAGCCCGTCGGGGCGGTACCACGCGCGGGTCATGTCCTCGGCGGGCATATCGATGATCCGCTTCGCGAGCCAGTTCGTCCGGTAGGCCGCGGTCAGCAGCTCCGGATCCGCGGTGACGCCGCTGCGCAGAAAGGTCCCGGCGGCCGCGAGCGGCGAATACTCGCCGAGGGCGGCGGGCGCGTTGGCATAGCCGTCCAGCGCGCGGAGGGAGACAGGGAGCGGCGGACCGCTCCCCGCGCGATCCGGAAACGGCGGCCGTCCTCCGGCGGGCTGATTCTCTGTCGGTAAAGGCCGTTGCGTTCCCGCGGGACGGCGCCGTCTCTTTCCAGACATATCGCGTCACCTCTCCTTCCGTATTTTTTATCGCCGAAACCGCGTGCGGCACGTGTTCACCAGGTACCGCATCGCGTCCATCGCGTGGTCCTGCTCCTTCAGGGGGCGCTCCTCGCCCCGCGCCCGCGCCTTTTCATCCCACAGGTAGGAGCGGATCTCCCGCAGGAAGCACGGACACTTCGTTCTTTCCGCCTTCAGCCGCCCCGCGGCGATGAGCACGGAGGCGGCGGCGATGCCGTCCCGGACGGCGTTTTTCGCGTCCCGGACGCGGAACCCCTGATCCTTCAGCTCCAGCTTGAAGCTCGCCGCCGAAGGGTCGACAATGATCTCCGTGTTCCGGTCGCCGTCCAGGAACGCCAGCAGATCCGCGGCGTATTCCCGGTCCGTCTTCTGGCGGTTCCGGGCGACGGAATCCCAGTAGTACTCCTTCGCGATCCAGAAGGTCCGCCCGTCGTCCCGGACATCCAGGAACACGCAGGGGTTCACCGTGCCGTAGTCGACGGCGCAGTAGCGGCGCATCCGGCGGTACTGCGCGGGCGAGGTCTCCCGGTAGGTGTTCACCTCATCGTCCCACATCGGATACACCGCGCCCCGGGCGCTGACCCATTCCCCCAGGATGTACTGGGAGTAGAACACGCCCTGAAAGCTCCTGGCGTAGCTCGCGCGGATCTCCGGACTCAGCGTCAGGTTATCGTCCATCGTGAAGTGCAGGCGGTACAGGCCGATCTCCTCCGCGCGGTCGATGAAGTCCGTCTTGATGAAGTGGCAGGCGCCGTTCGGGTTGCAGTTCATGAAGATCCGGCTGCCCGCCACGGAGCAGCGGCCGATCATCTGATCCACAAAGGACCGGGGGAACAGCGCGACCTCGTCGGCATAGGCGCCCGCGGCGGTCATGCCCTGCAGCTTGTCCTGCGCGTTTTCCGTATCGGCGCCGAAGAGGTGATAGGTGTTGCTGCCGATGAGCAGCTTTCCCTCCGCGCGCTTCCGCTCATAGGGCACCCCGCGGGCGTCCAGCAGCCGCAGCATCGGGGCGATCACGTTCCGCTGCAGCGCGCCCGCCGTGACCCCGGCGATGATGAAGTCCCGGTCGGAAAAGCATGTCTGGCTCCACTCCAGAAAGCCGATGATCATCGCCACCGTCTTGCCGGAGCGGATCGCGCCGTCGGCGAGGATCATCCGGCAGCGCTCATGGCCGGAACCGGGCTTCCACCACCACACGGCCTGCAGCTGCTTCCGGGATAACGGCTTCAGATCAAAACCCACCGGGGATCACGTCCCTTCCCCGCCGCCGGGGGGCGGGCCGAAGATCTCCGCCATCGCCTGCTCCCCGGGCGCGGAGAGCGCCAGGAACGCCTCCGGCTTCGCCTGATCCCCGGCCGCGTCGGCCGCGCCGGCACCCTCGGCCGGCAGGTAGCGGCTGAACTGCCGCTCGATCAGCGTCGCGTTCTTCTTCATCTGATCGAAGGCGGCGCGGCGGATCTCGATCCGGCCGTCGGCGCGGACGTCCGAAATGACCTGATCCAGCGACCGGCCGTACACCGCGCGGCACCACACGCGGAGCTTCCGCTCCGTGACGCCGAAATAGCCCAGGAGCTCCGCCGGCGACGTCTGGAGACGCGCGATGTCCTCAAAGCTTTCCTTCGTCAGCTCCCGGCGGTAGCCCGGGAGCGTCGGAAAATCGGGTGGCTGCATCATCAGGATCCTCCTTTCGGTCCGTCCCCGTTCTTTTTGACGCGGCCATCGTAACAGACGGGGAACTCCGGAAAGCTCCGGAGAGGGGGGCGGCGGACCCCGTCACGGATTTTTATAAAAAAAACAGTTGACAAGAAAACTTGTCAATGTTATCCTATGCATGACAAGTTTCCTTGTCACTTTGCAAAGTAATCCTGTCATTTTAATCAAGGAGGAAGGTTATGCCGCTCGTCAATCACCTGAAAGAGTACCGGGCCCGGATCGGGGTCAACCAGCAGGAGCTGGGGGCGCTGGTCGGGACATCCCGCCAGACGGTCAGCCAGATCGAGCGCGGCGATTATTCGCCCTCGGTCACGCTGGCGCTGAAGATCGCCAAAGTTTGCCACGCCACAGTCGAAGAAATTTTTGAGTATACGGAGGAATGATCCCATGGATATGAATCAGACAAACGAACAGAACATGACCCGGAAACCCGCGTCCGACCGGAAAAAACTGCTGCGCCTGATCCTGGTGTGGGCCGGCTGCGCCATGGCCGGCGGCGGCGCCGGCTGGCTCATCGCGTCCGTGCAGAAGGGCGAAAGATGGGATCCCGCGGCCTTCCTGACCAGGACGGCGCCCGTGCTGTGCGTCCTCATCCTGGCGCTGATGGTCGCCGTGAACGTCATTCCGGCCGCGTGGTGCTTCGCGAAGCTCCGCGTGTTCACCCGCCGCGTCCGCGCCGTGCAGCCTGATAACGACGGGGAGCTGGACGCGCTGGACGCCTACATGGACACGCCGATGAAGATCAGCTCCTATGTCTTCCCCGTCTCCGCCGCGCTGTTCACGATCCAGTTCCATCTGCTCACGCGGAACGCCGATCCCTTCCCGGCCGCCGACTGGATCTTCATAGCGTCCGTCCTCGTTTTCATGATCGGCATGTTCCCCCCGTTCGTGATCCAGAAGAAGACCGTGGACCTGCTGAAGGTCCTGAACCCCGAAAAGAACGGCTCCGTGCTGGACCTGAACTTCCGCAGCAGCTGGGAAAAGAGCTGCGACGAGGCCGAGCTGCAGATCATCCGCAAGGGCGGCTCCTGCGCCTTCAAGGCCGGCAGCTCCGCCTGCATCGTCCTGTGGGTCGTCACCACCCTGGCCATGATGCTGTTCCAGACGAACGCGCTCGCGCCCGTCACCGTCTGCCTGATCTGGATCATCATGCAGATCGCGTACTTCCGGGGCTGCAGCCGGCCGGACTGAGCCGGGGACACCGCAACAAAACAGGGGCGCCGCTTTCATGCGGCGCCCCTGTTGCTTTATTCAGTTTACAGCATATCCGCCATCGTCTTCATGAGCTTTTTCACGTCGATGGGCTTCGCCAGATGCGCGTTCATGCCGGCCGCCAGGGCGTTCACCCTGTCCTCCTCGAAGGCGTTCGCCGTCATCGCGATGATCGGGATCACGGCGGCGTCCGGGTTCGGCAGGCTCCGGATCGCGCGGGTCGCGTCGTAGCCATTCATCCGCGGCATCTGGATATCCATCAGGATCAGGTCGAAATAGCCGGGCTCCGAGGCACGTATCTTTTCCACCGCGACGTCGCCGTCCTCCGCGTGCTCCACGGTCATGCCCGCCTCCTCCAGCAGCTCCGTCGCGATCTCGCGGTTCAGCTCGTTATCCTCCGCCAGGAGGACCCGCTTCCCTTGCAGCTTCACGGGCGCGGCGTCCTGATCCCCGATCTCCGGCCGCGGGGGCTCCGCCACCGGGAAGTCAAACGCCAGCCGCACCGTCGTGCCGACGCCGACCGCGCTGTCGATCGCGATCTCGCCGCCCATCAGCTCCGTCAGGGATTTCGTGATGGCCATGCCCAGCCCCGTGCCGGACACGCCGCTCTTCGTCGCGTTTTCGGCGCGGGAGAAAGGTTCAAACACCCGCGCAAGGAATTCCTCCGTCATGCCGATGCCCGTGTCCCGGACCGTGAAGGCATAGCGCGCGAAACCCTCCGGGGCGCCGGGAAGCTCCTCCGCGCGGGCGTCGATCCGCCCGCCGGGATTCGTATATTTGATGGAATTGGAAATGACATTCGTAAAGATCCGCATCAGGCGCAGCCGGTCAGCCAGGAAGCAGCGGTGCTCCATCGAGGGGGACGCCGCGATGTTCAGCTTCAGGCCCCGGTCCTCGGCGCTGCCGTTCAGCAGGCTGTACAGATTGTCCGTCAGCACATCGATCAGGACCGGCTCCGGATTCAGCTTCACCGTACCGGATTCCACCCGGGACATATCCAGCACATCGTTGATCAGATTCAGCAGATGATGGCCCGAGATCTTGACCTTCGCCAGGGAATCCAGCACCCGGTCGCGGTCGTCGATATGCTTTTCCGCGATGTCGGTAAAGCCGAGGATCGCGTTCATGGGCGTACGGATATCGTGGGACATATTGAACAGGAATTCGGACTTCGCCTGATTCGCGGACTCCGCGGCGATCTTCGCATTCTCAAGCTCCTGGCGCACGGTCTGCTCCTTCCGCACCTCGGAATCGGTATTCCTTTCGCACACGATCATGCCGACGGGCCTCCCGTTCTCGCCCCGGAGGGGAATGAAGCGCGTCTGATAATACACGAAGTTGAACCGCCCGCTGATGAGCCGGAAATTCACGATCTGCGTCCGGTTCTCCTCAAAGGCGCGCAGGATCGCCGCGGGAGACGACTCCTCCAGGAAATGTCTCCGATCCTCCGGGTACACCTGGCGCGAGGCGATCTCCACCTTGGCCGTATAGCTCTTCGCCCCGGCCGCCTCCCGGTCGACCGCGGCCATCAGCGTATCGTCGCGCTGCCGGCGGAGCGTGATCTCATCCGTGAACTCTCCGTCGCGGATCACGACCACGCCGATGCCGTCGTATTCCGTAGCCAGCGCCCGGATATAGGCCTCCTCCCGCTTGCCCTGCTCCACGAGGGCGGAAATATCCTTGATGTTGGTATAGGCGATCACGTCGCCCTCGGCGTTCCGCCCCATGCTGATGTTGCGCCGGAGCCACGCGGTCCGGCCGGACACGGTCTGCGCCTGATAGTCGAAGGTCACGTCGGCCGCGCCGGATTCAAACGTTTCCAGCAGGCTCGCCCGGGAGGACTTCCCGTCAAAATCGGCGCGGAATTCATCGCCGACGAATTTTCCGCTCCACGCCCGGAGATACTCATCGTAGCCGCAGGGCAGCTCCAGCCCCAGGATCCCCTTCAGGGAAAGCTTATTCCCCCGGTCGTCCTTCCACATGCCGTAGGTCAGCTCATCGCGCGTCAGATTCGCCTCCAGCGCGATCAGCGCGTCGGACAGCACCGCGCGCTTGTAGTTTTTCAGCTGATCGGCACTGGTCTTCAGCTCCGCGGCGTAGCTTTCGATGATCCCGTTCTGCTTCGAAATCTCGTCCAGCTTTTCCGTCAGCTGCCCCTGCAGCTCCTCCAGCGTCGTCACCTGCTGCTCGTATTCGTGGGAAAGGAACAGCTCGATGATCACTCAGCCGAGGGCGAAGCCGATGGAATCGGCGGGCGCGTCGGGATAGATCAGCTGGAACACGCTGAACAGCAGCGGCGACAGATTGACGAAGAAAACCGGCAGCAGGCTCCGCCCGGCATTTTTCGGATCCCGCGCGGTGCCCAGGATGGAGACGATCCCGATCACGATATATGTCGCAAACTGGAGATAGAACAGAATCGACCGGGCGTCGTGCGTCTGATACCAGCCGCCCTCATCGACATAGAACATGAACCTCGTCGACAGGTTGACCGCGATCATCCCGAGCTGCACCAGCGTCAGCAGCCCCGTGCCCGCGTAATACAGCCGCGCACGCCCCTTCGGGATCTGCAGCCGGGACAGGAAATACATCGTCCAGGCGAAGGAGGACAGCATCGCCGACAGATGGAACAGCGTGGAGGAAAGGAACAGCGCAGTATCATTATGCAGGATATGCGCGGCAAACAGGCCCCACACGCCGTCCTGCATGCAGAAAAAGAATGTCCACCAGAAGATCCGCCGGTGGTTCTTTCCCGTGTTTTTCCGGATCCGCATCGCGGCGATGAGCAGCAAAAGCACCGTCAGGGCGCTGACAAACGCCATGACCGAATAAAGCGGATGAACATTCCTGTCAAATAGCTCGTTCATAGCCTTCCTCCGGGCTCTTTCAGTCTTTATTGCAAGGCCTTCGACCTATTCCGTTTATGACAATTTTGGATATTTTACCATATTCGCGGCCGGTTTTCAAGAATTTCCCGCCCGGAACAGAGACCCCGTGAAGCGAAGAAGCCCGCCGGCGCGGCGCCGGCGGGTTTCGGAGAAGATCCGATTTTTACTTTTTGACCGTGACGGTGATCGTTACGGATTTCTTGCTCTTGTCCGTGGTGGTCACGGTGATCTTGCAGGTGCCGGCCTTCTTCGCGGTGATGACGCCGGAACCGTTGACCGTGGCGACTTTCTTGTTGCTGGAGGTGAACTTCAGCTTGGTTCCCATGGCTGAATAATCGCTGATATACGTGCCGACCGCGTATTTCTTGCCGACCTTCAGGGAAAGCGTTTTCTTTGAAACTTTCAGGCTCTTGACAACAGGTTCGGCAACAGTAACTTTAATGGTGGCTTTCTTCGTCCCGCACTTGACGGTAATCGTCGCTGTTCCGGGCTTCAGGAGCTCCATCATGCCTGTTTTTTTATCAATGGAGATCACTTTCGTGTTGCTGGAGGACCATCTCAGGCCCGCGGCATACCGGCCCTTTTTCAGCAGGTAGTTCGCATTGGGGGTTCTGCCCTTTTCACCGTGCGCAAGATAATAGGTGACATTATCGTAAGAGAATTTCAGAGTGACTTTTTTCGGCGCCGTATATCCGCAGTCCGTGCAGACGCCGTCCACCATATTATGTTCCCAGATGTACTCGTTTTTATATTCGGCGACCATCTCGGGCTCGCCGATTTCCACGCCGCAATCCTCGCAGATATAATGGACCTCGGCGTCCGTATAAACGGCCCTGTGACCTTCCGCGCCGCAATTTTCATAATACATTCCGCCCCATGACCAGACCGACCCGACGGTGTGTTCATGGTTGCAGGGCTTCTTATAACCGCAGGGGCAGAGGCCGTTTTCATCATAGTAATGAACCGCGAATTCGACCGCGGGAGTTGTCTTTTTTATATCCAGAGTCTGATAGCAGTCAGTGCAGTAAGTCTCAGTGGCCCTGGTACCCCAGACCCAGTGATAGTTATTGTTGATCTTTTTGTAAGCCGTCGGTTCAGTGAGGTAGCTCCAGCTATCCGTGTGATCATGGGGGCAGGATTCCTCCGCGGAAGCGGGAAGCGCGGATACGCACAGGCAGATCAGCAGGACAGCCAGTCCCAGGATACAGAATCTTTTTTTCATACCGAAATACCTCCTGTTTTTTCTATTCCGTTCTCGGGAGCAAACACTGCCTTTATTATAGTGACAGAATCCAAAATGGCAATCCCCCGGAGCCGGTTTTTTCAGCCCGGAGCCGCCGGGAATGCGGCGAGACGCCACTCCGCCGGGAACGCGTCACCCGTTTTCCACGATGATCTGTTCGAGGATCTCCACGGCGGACGCGACCATCCGCGGACACAGGTCCCTGAACAGTCCCTGACTCCGGGCATATTCCGCCTTTTCCGGAACGGAGATATCCACCCCGAGCAGATCGCGGCAGACGAAGGAGCCGTTCGCCTCCGCGAAGCGCTTCATAAAATCATCCTCGATCCGCGCGGCGCGAAGACGGGTCTCCGTATCGCCCGCTTTCTTCTGACCGTATTTCATTCCGATGACCATCAGCGCGCCGGTCACCGCGCCGCACACATCGGCCTTTCGCATTCCGCTGAAGAAGCAGAAGCTGACGCCCATCGCCTGCTCTTCGCTGAGTCCCAGTTCATCCGCAAACGCGCCCAGGACCGACTGCGCGCAGTTAGCCCTTTCCGCCATGATCTGCAATGCTTTCTCCCTGTGCGTCATACCGGCGCCTCCTTCATGATCCTTTTCCGGAACATCCGCCGCGTCCCTCCGCTCCATTATACGGCTGCGGCCGGCGATGTCAACGGAGCAGGCGCGAACAGCCGCCCCGCGGGGACAAACGGGCGCGGGAATTCAAAAACAAACGGAAAAATAATATCATATCCCGCAGATCAGAAAAAAAATCGGACGCCGGTGAGGCAGAGATGATATGATGCCCCTGTTCCCGCGAGAACAGACCGCGAATGCAGAGGAGAGCAGATGAATTATTACGAACGGATCCAGAAATCGCTTGATTTCATTGAAGAAAACATGTGCGAAGACATTTCGCCCGAACAGTGCGCCCGCGAAAGCTTCATGAGCCTTTCCGAATACTACCGGATATTCTTTTCCATCCTCGGAATGTTTCCGTGACTCCGTTTTTTTATGCTTGACAGACGAATGCACCTGCTGATATAATGCAATCGGTTGCACAAGAGATAAGTTCAAAGACCGGAGGCGGTACAGATGGGAGTTACGATCCATGACGTGGCTAAACTGGCCGGCGTCAATTCATCCACCGTTTCCAGAGTCCTGAACGGAAAAGCAACCATCACCCAGGAAACCAAAGAAAGAGTATTCGCCGCCATGCGGGAGCTGGATTATCACCCCAATTCCCTGGCGAGAAGTCTCGCAAGCGGGCTCAGCGGCGCGATCGGCGTCGTGGTGGACGCTCAGGACGCGGACGCTTTCAGCAACGTTTTCTTCAGCAGGAGTCTGTTCGCCATCGAACAGGAGGCCCAGCAGCGGGGCTACCAGGTGCTGATCGCGAACGGCGCGAAAAGCCACGGCGGCACCGTGGAGACGCTCATCAAGGAGCGGAAGGTGGACGGCCTGATCCTTCCCCCTTCCACCGTCAAGCCCTCCCTGATGGAGCTGATCGGCAGCTTCCCGTACGTCGTGCTCGGCATGCCGGATTCGCTCCGGGGAGATACCTGCTGGGTGGATAACAACAACGAACAGGGAGCCGAACTTGCGGTCCAGCATCTGCGGTCCCGCGGCTACCGTCACATCGCCTATCTCGGAGGCGACCAGAAGCGCGGATTCACCAAGCGCCGCGTCCGCGGATTCATGAACGCCGAAGGCAGCCGTTCCGACATCATTCCGACGGACGGCACCACAGAAAACGCCTGTTCGGCCGCCATGGATCTTCTGCGGAAGCCGGACCGGCCCGACGCCTTTATCTGCAACGACAACCTGTCGGCCTACGGACTCCTTCGCGCCTGCAGCACCTTAAAGATCAACGTCCCGAACGAATTGGGGATCGTTGCTTTTGATAATTATCCCCTGGCGGAGTTCACGGATCCGCCCCTTACCATTATTGATATTGATACGGCTATGCTCGGGCAGCAAAGCGCCCAGCTGCTGTTCCGCCAGATCGAGAACGCCTCGGGAAAGCAGCAGATCATGCTTTCCACAACGCTGGTCGAACGTCAGTCCACAGAAAGGATGAAATAACCATGGATCGATCCGCCGTACGGCATCATTCTTTTTACCCCTTTGTGCAACCGCTTGCACGGAATTCGGCGACATTCCTCCTGGAAGCCGCCGCGCGCGATCTGACCGAATGCACGATGGTCTGGTGGAAGCGCAGCGAACCGGAAAAGGTCTGCCGTGCATCCGCCTCCCTGCGCTGCAGGACAGAAACGGCGGATCAATGGGCCGTATCCGTCCTTTTCCCGGAGGAAGCGCACTATATCAAATATTACTTCATCCTGCGCGGTCAGGACGGTTCGGAATGCCGCTTCAACGCCTACGGCTTCGACAAGGACACGCGCGGATGCTTCGAACTGCTGCAGATCAACACGACCGACGTGATCTCCGTTCCCGAATGGACCCAAGGATGCGTCTGGTATCAGATCTTCCCCGAACGGTTTGACCGGGACTCTTCCACGGACCGGGAACTGGATCCGTGGGACGCCGTGCCGACCCGGGATAATTATCTCGGCGGGACGCTGGGCGGGATCCGGCGCCGTCTTCCCTATCTCGCGGAGCTGGGGATCGAATGCATTTATCTGAATCCTATCTTTACCGGGGATTTCAACCATAAATACGCCACGACCGATTATCTGTCCGTGGATCCCATGTTCGGGACCGAAGCGGATCTTCTGGCGCTGACCGAAGAAGCACACCGGCTCGGGATCCGGATCGTTCTGGACGGCGTGTTCAACCATTGCGGGATCCATTTCGCGCCCTTTGAGGATCTGCGGAAAAACGGCCGCAGCAGCGTCTTCGCGAACTGGTTCCACCTGAAGAAAGAACCCTTGGAGATCGATCCCGCCTGCTACGAATGCGTCGGCGACTATCCTTACATGCCCCGCCTGAACGGCGCCGATCCGGGCGTGCGGGAATATGTGCTGAAAGTACTGCTCTACTGGCTGGAAAAGGTCCATATCGACGGCTGGCGCTTTGATGTCGCCGACGAACTGGATATGACCGCCGTGCGTTTCTGGCGCGAAGCGGTCAAGCGGCTTTATCCGGACGCCGTGATGCTGGCGGAAACCTGGGGCGGCGCTGTCCGGATAATCGCTCCCGGCGCTTTTGACTGCGCCATGAATTATCTTTTCCGGGACGCCGCGGTGGATTTCTTCGCGCGGCAAAGCATTTCCCCGGCAGAATTCAAAAACCGCCTGGCCTCCATGCTTCAGCTGTATCCGGACGCGAATATGCAGGCCATGTTCAACTGCCTCAGCAGCCATGATACCCCCCGTTTTCTGACCGAAGCCGGAGAGGATAAAGACCGTCTCCGGCTGGCCATGGCCTTTCAGATGCTCTTCCCCGGCGCGCCTTCCGTTTATTACGGGGATGAGATCGGCATGAAGGGCGACAACGACCCCGGCTGCCGCGGCGGAATGGCCTGGAACGCCATGGACGCGGACCTCCTGGCCTGGCAGAAGCAATGGATCGCATTCCGGAAGAAACACGCGGCTGTCCGCAGAGGCGGGACGGTCCTGCTGAGCGAAAGCGATCCCGCCCTGTTCAGTTTTTCGAGATATGACGCCTCCGAAGAGATCGTCGCGGTCTTCAATCCGGACGCTCTTCCCCACCCCACGGACTTCGCGGGTCCGGCGGAATCAGTCGACGTTCCGCCGCATACCGTTAAGATCATTATTCATCATAAGGAGGAAAAGTAACATGCGTACCTTCACCAAGCTGCTTTCCGTACTGCTGGCCCTGGTCCTGTCCCTGACAGCCTGCGCCGCTTTCGCGGAAGAAACCGTCACCATCAACTTCTGGCATCATTACAGCGCTCAGTCCGCCGAGAACGAAACGCTGATGAATGTCCTGATCCCCGCATTCGAAGCGGAAAATCCCGGGATCAAAGTCAACGCCGTATCCCATGAATGGGCAGAGCTGCATGACAAGGTCCTTGTCAGCGCCCAGTCCAACAGTCTGCCGGACGTTGCCCGCTGCGACATTGCCTGGCTGCCTGAATTCCAGAAGATGGGCATCCTGACCTCCCTGGACGAAAAAATGGCCGATTTCGCCGATGTCAGCGGCCAGCTGCTGGACAGCGCCATGTCCACCACCGTCGTGAACGGTCACAACTACGCGCTGGCTCTGAACACCAACAGCAAGATCGTGTTCTACAACAAGGCCATGCTGGAAGCCGCCGGCGTTGAAGTCCCCGCCACCATGGATCAGTGGATCGAAGCTATCACCAAGCTGAGCGGCGAGAACGCCAACGGCCAGCAGGTGTGGGGCTGGAACGAGCCCGCTCTGGCCGGCTGGAACATCTGCCCCTTCATCTGGAGCTTCGGCGGCGCTCTGACCAACGAGGATCAGACCGCGGCTACCGGCTTCATCAACGGACCGCAGACCGTCAAGGCTGTGGAAACCTTTGCCGAACTGGTCAAAGCCAACGCCATCATCGGCTTCAACTCCGGTGATATCCCCATGACCGACGGATTCGGAACCAACCGCTACGCCATGATGCTGGAAGGCCCCTGGAAGTCCGCCGAACTGGCCGGCGCCTATCCGGACGTGGCCTACGGCACCGCTCCCATCCCCGCCGGTGAAGGCGGAAGCATCTCCGTGCTGGGCGGCGAAGACATCGCGATGTTCAACACCGCCAACAAGGACGCCGCCTGGAAATTCATGAAGTTCATGACCGGCGAATTTGCCGAGACCGAAATGGCCAAGTGCGGACAGATCCCCGTCAACAAGGCCGCGCTGGAAAGCGAAACCGTCAAGGGCGCCGATTACGCTCCCTTCATCGAAGCCATCCAGACCGCCAAGGCCCGTCCCACCGTCGCCGCCTGGAGCGAAATGGACAACGGCCTGACCGTTGCCATGACCGCGGTCGTCAACGGTGAAAAGACTGCTCAGGAAGCCATGGACGAACTGGCTGCCGAGTGGGATGAACTGCTGAAATAACGGTTGACACGGCGGAGCGGATTCCTCCGCTCCGCCCCTTTTTTAAGGAGGAACGCGCATGGTCACGAAATCCCGCGGCGCCAGATCCCAGCTGATGCTGTTGCTGCTTCCCGGGCTGGCAATATTCGGTGCTTTCACCGTTTATCCGATTATCCGTCTGTTCTGGATGAGCCTCTGCGACATGAGCTTCTCCTCCATGCTGACACAGCCCTTTACCGGGCTGGACAACTACCGGGAGGTCTTCGCGGACGGGACCTTCTGGACGGTATTCGTCAACAGCATCGTCTATACGCTGGTCACCGTACCCGGCCAGATGGCGATCGGCCTTTTTACCGCCATTCTGCTGAACGGGATCAAACGCTTCAGCGTCACGTTCCGCGTCATTAATTATCTTCCCGTTGTGACCTCGTGGGTCATCGCTTCCCTGGTATTCCGTTATATCTTCAATACAGAAGGGCTCCTGAATTATTTTCTCTGGAAAACCGCCGGACTGACCTCCGCCAACATCCGCTGGCTGGATACCCGCTGGAGCGGCCTCTCCGTCGCAATGATCCTCGGGATCTGGAAAGGCATCGGCTGGAACATGGTGATCTTTCTGGCCGCGCTGCAGCAGGTCCCTCAGGACCTGTATGAAGCCGCCGAGATCGACGGCTGCGGCGCATGGAAGAAATTCGTCCATGTGACGCTCCCCGGCATCAAAGGCACGGTCCTCTTCGCGCTGATCGAGCTGACCATCGGCGGTTTCAACGTCTTTACATCCATCAAAATGATTACCGGCGGCAAGCCCGCCCACCAGACAGATACGTTGCTGACCTGGATGTATTACAAAGCTTTCAGCACAGGCAAATTCGGCTACGCGGCCGCGCTCAGCTTTGTGATGGCCCTGACGCTCGGCCTGCTGGCCATCGTTCAGTTCCGCGCCATGCGGAACAGGGACAACGGATAAGGAGGAACGGATATGAAACAGAAAGTCAGAAGCAAGATCATCCGATATCTGCTCCTCGCTCTGGGCACCGTGGTTTTCACCCTGCCTATGATCTACATGATCTCGACATCTCTGCGCCCGAACGGAGCGCTTTATGAATATCCTCCGCGTTTCTTCCCCAAATGGGAAGCCTTTACGCTGGAAAACTATGCCTATATCCTGAACCAGAGCAAATTCTATCTGAATTTCCTGAATTCTGTTCTGGTTTCCGTCTCCACCGTGGGGCTGGCGGCCCTGGTTTCCTCCGCCATGGCTTTCGTGCTGGGAAAATTCAAATTCAAAGCCAATAAGATCATTTTTGCATTTATCATCCTGACCATGATCATCCCCGGAACGACCATGATCGTTCCCCAGTTCGAACTGGCGACAAAGCTGAATCTGGTCAACCGGCTCTGGGGGCTGATCCCGTTCTATGTCGCCTGGGTGATCCCGTTTTCCACCTTCATGATCAAAGGATTCATGGAGAATATCCCCGGCGAGATCATGGAGGCGACCTGGATCGACGGGGCGGATGTGCTCACGGTCTATTTCCGGATCGCGCTCCCGCTGGCCGCGCCCGCTATCGCGTCCGTCAGCATTTTCAACTTCCTGACAGCCTGGGAGGAATATCCCTGGGCCAATACCGTCATCAACGACAACGACCTCCGGACCCTGCCCATCGCGATCGCCGGCTTCTTCGGCCAGCATCAGTTCACCCAGTGGGGCTACGTTTTCGCCATGTCCGTTCTGACGCTGATCCCCGTCGTCATCATTTTCATTCTGTGCCAGAAATTCTTCGTTCAGGGGCTGACCGCCGGCAGCGTCAAGGGCTGATCATTCATCCGTTCCAAAGCCGCTCTCGTTCATCTGCAACGGGAGCGTTTTTGCGTCCATCGCCTCGATCCGGACAAACATACCGCGCTCAATGCTCCGGATCACCTGATCGATCCGCTCCTCCGTCCCCTGGATCTCCATCGTGACCGCGCCGTCCGGATCATTCCGGACCCATCCGGTCACACCCAGCATGCGGGCGGCATTCTCCGCCCGGTAGCGGAAACCGACGCCCTGCACACGCCCGTAGAAACGGATGCGCTTCCGGATCCGTTCTTCTTTATAGCTGTTCAAAGAGTTGCCCTCCATCCTGAATAAAACCCCGACAACAACCGCCGTTTCAGATCCATTGTCCCGGCCGTTTTCACGGCGAAGCAGAAACAGAGTCAGTCATCCGAAAACGGATCATCCGCTTCCGCGTCCATGAACGTATCGTGACCGCCGAAGATCCCGTCGACAGAGTAGCCTTCGTACCCGCCGGACGAACTGAAATGATCGGTTCCGCCGAACAGGCCGGGAACAGAGTACCCGGTCTGTTTTCCGTACTCGTCATAATGATCCGTACCGCCGAACAGACCTTCCATACTGTAGCCGACGTTTTTCCCGGAGGCGTCGTAATGGTCCATGCCTCCGAAAACCCCCTCCATTGAGTAGCCGATGTATTTCCCGTTTTCGTCATAGTGATCGTAGCCGCCGAAGAGGCCGGGAACCGAAGTGATCCTTTTCGCCACAGGATTCATCCCTTTATCTGAATTTTTTCCGGTAACCCCATCATAACGGTACCGGATTTATCTGTCAACTTCCCGATCAAAAAAACGCGCAAGGCCGCTTTACAAAAGACGGATCATGCGTCAGAACCGATTCAAACCCTGCAGTTAGTGTAAAGTATTTACGGATGAATATATCGTTGAGCCAGGGCTTGGTACGGCCAGCGGCGCACTGGCGCGTTGCTGCTTTCGTATGCGGCCTATGAGGGCAAATGAGCCTGCAGAAGAGGAAAAAAACAACAAGGGCAGAGGAACGATCGGACCTCTGCCCTTGTTATTTCCGAGGAATACCGCATTATTTGTAATACTGGGCCTGCGCTTCAAACATGGCGGCGTAGAGACCGCCTTTTTGGGCGACCAGCTCGTCATGGGTGCCGTATTCGGCGACCTTGCCCTCCGAGAACACGGCGATGTGATCGCAGAAGCGGCAGGAAGACAGACGATGGCTGATATAGAACGCGGTCTTGTTCTCAATCAGGTCGTTGAAGCTCTTGTAGATCTCGTATTCCGCAATCGGATCCAGGGCGGCGGTGGGCTCATCCAGGATAATGACGGAACCGTCCTTATACAGGGCGCGGGCGAGAGCAATCTTTTGCTTTTCGCCGCCGGAGGGATCCACGCCCTCACGGTCAAAGAAACGGAACAGGGTGGTGTCGATGCCGTTTGGCAAATGGTCCACCATGTCCGTAAGGCCCGTGCGCGCGAGGAGGGAATGGATACGATCCCGGTCCGCCTCGGTGATGTCTTTCTCGCCCTTGAGGCAGATGTTCTCCGCCAGGGTGAACGCGAAGAGGGAAAAATCCTGGAAGACCGGGGCAAACTGGGCGTGATACTGAACGGGATCATATTTGCGGATGTCTGTGCCATCCAGAAGGATCTGGCCTTCGCCCGGATCATAGAGACGGCAGAGAAGCTTGATGAGCGTTGTTTTGCCGGCACCGTTTAAGCCCACCAGAGAGAGGCGCTCACCGCGATCCACGCGGAGGTTGACACCGTCCAGCACCTTTTTGTCGCTGCCGGGATAAGAGAAGGAAACATTACGGAACTCGATCGTATGGAGGCCGGAGGGGACGGGAAGGTCACCTTTGGGCAGGACCTCGGGATAGTGCATAAAGATGACATATTCATAGGCGTAGCCGCAACGCTTGAAGAGTTCCGTGATGTTCATCGCGAGACCGCTGAGCGTATTGTTCAAGCCGGATGCCGCTTCCACCATCTGGGAGAAGACACCCAGAGAGAACACTTTGTTCAGCGCCAGCCAGGCCGCGTAGCCATAGGTGAACATGGCACCAAAGATGCCGACTTGACTGTTGATCAGGCGATATTTCATGCCGGCGTGGGCCTGCCACTTCCAGAAGCCGATGCTGGTGTCGGTGGTCTTGTCCCAACGCGTGAGGAGCATATCGGACGCGTCATAGAGGCGGATATCCTTGCCATACTTGAAATCGACGGTTTCCCAACCGAAATAGGAGAAGATGCGGTTGGTTTTGGAAAGACCTTCGTAGGCCTTGACTTCCACTTTGTTGCCGAGCGTGGTCATCCACGCGCTGACGATCACGCAAAGACAGCAGACGGCCAGCAGAAGCGGGGCATGGAGCGCGATGACGGTGATGTAGCCGAAGATCTTGAGAAGATTGCCAAGAAGCATGAAGAACTGCTCCGAGATGCCGTAGACACCGCCGGAATACCAGCTCATGCCGGTGTTGGCTTTTTCGAGCTGGTCGAGGGCTTCTTTATCCTCGGTCAGCTGATAATCCAAATTCATGGTGTGGGCGCTGGTGCACATGACAAAATAGTTATCCAGACGCTCGTTATACTTGCTCAGACGGGTGCTGGCCAGCTGGCGGAGCACCGTGAGGATGCACTCGCCACCGACCAGCGCCGCGGCGTAGAGGATGAGCTTACGGACATCGCGCGCGCCGGTCAGCTCGTCAATGATGAGAGGCGTCAGATAGACCCCGAGGAAGGGGATCAGTGCATCCAGGAGGGTCCTGGCCGCTTCCAACGGATAGAAGAGCGGGAAACGCTTGGCCGCGATCGGGAAAAGGACCTTGATGACTTCTTTGATCTTTTTGAACGAAGAGACTTTTCCGGAGGCTTTGGTGTTCTGATCCTTACGCGTTTTCATCGCTTTCGACCTCCTCTCCGCCGTTTTCACGGTAGTACTGGGCCTGCACATCGAAAAGGTTTGCGTAGGCGCCACCCTTTGCCATGAGGGTGTCATGGGTGCCCAGCTCCTTCAACTGGCCATCCTCAAACAGGGCGATGCGGTCACAGAAGCGGGTCGAGGCCAGACGGTGGGAAATATAGACGGCACTGCTGTGGCCCACCATACGGTCGAAACGCTCGTAGAGCTGCTTTTCCGCAAGGGCATCCAGCGCCGCAGTGGGCTCGTCCAGAACGATGACCGGGGCATGACGGTAAAGCGCACGGGCGAGGGCCAGCTTTTGCTTTTCACCGCCGGAAAGGTCGATGCCTTCTTCGCTGACGACCTTGAGGATCTCGGTGTCCAGACCTTTCTCCAGCGAATCCAGCTTTTCTTCAAGACCGGCTTCACGCAAGGATTTTTCAGCTTTCTCACGGTCGATCCGGTCCGCCGGGAGCATGGCGGTGTTTTCGCCGAGGGGCATGGCAAAAAGCTGGACATCCTGGAAAACGGGGGAGAAGAGACGGTAGTAGGCTTCCTTGTCAAAGGTACGGATGTCGGTGCCGTTCAGGAGGATCTGGCCTTCGGTCGGGTCATAGAGACGGAGAAGAAGCTTGATCATCGTGGTCTTGCCGGCCCCGTTGAGGCCGACCACGGCTAGCTTTTCCCCGGCGTGGAGCGTCAGATTCAGGTCCTTCAGGGCGTCTTTCTCCGCGCCGGCATAGCGGAAGCGGACATTCCGGAACTCAAACTCGTACTGACCGTTTTCGGAGACCGGCGGGATCTCGGTGCCGGAGGCTTCGTCCTTCAGATCCAGGAAGGAACGCAGGTCATCCACCTCCATCGAGGCACGGGAATAATCGCCCCAGCGCTGGAGAAGCACGAGGAGCGCCGTGGAGAAGGCGGAGGCCAGGGAGAGATAGAGGGTAAAGTTACCGATCGAGAGCGGGTCGTCCTTCCGGAGGATCGCCATATAGAGGACGGTGTAGACCAGCGCGCGACTGATCAGATTCAAAAGCTGACCGAAGAGGACATAGCCGTTCCACAGGTTATGATGGTGATCAATGCGTTCCTCTTTGGATTCGTAGATGGACTTCTGCTTTCCGGAAAGATAGCCGGTGAGCGCGAAGAGACGGATCTCCTTGGCAAAACTGAAGTGCTGGGTGACGCGGCTCATATAGTGGATCTTGCGCCAGACGGGGGAAAGCCGGTCCCAGACTTCCTTTTTGTCCTTGCGGATCACAGCGCGGTACCACAGAAAACTGAATACTGTGAGCACGGCAAGGGCGATTATGAGGCGCGCGTCGAGGACGGTGACCGCCACGAAGGTGACGATGACTGTGACGATGTTTTTGCCCATATCCTGGAGGATATGCATCATGCCCTCAAAACCTTCCTGATTGTTATCGGTGGCATTGGTGGCGCGTTGCTGGATATCCAGGGCTTCCGGACGCTCGAGCAGCTCATAATCCATCCGCATGGACTGGCGGGCACGCTCGCGGATCACGTTCATGCGCACTTCGATATAGAGGGGCCAGACGTTTGTGCCGCAAAACTCGTTGAGAAAACTGAGCAGAGACACAGACAGGAGACCGACCAGCAGGATCAGGAACAGCGTCGGCAACGCGGCCTCAGCCGTCTTGCCGGAGCTGATCAGGTCAATGATGTATTTACCGAAAAAGCCCCAATAGTAGCCCAGCACGGAGGAACATACCAGATTGCCCAGTGCGAAAAAGAACGTGCGGGGACAGTATTTTTTGATCTTGCCCAGGACGAACGCGGTGTTGCTGATGACCCCGTGTTCCCGGTGCAATGGGTTATCTTTGCTCTCTTTGAACTCTAAAGCCATATTGTTTGATCACCCCTTTGATTTGATGGCATATGTTATTTTCGGGAATAACGTGTGCCGCGGCCATTGCCATGGACAATAACATACTGCTTGTCAATCAGACTATTTATGATCCGAATGACCTTATTCCGACTCATGCCTGTTCGTTCCGTGAGCTCACTGCTTGAAAGTACCAGACCGGAGGACAGAATATCCAGGATTTGCTGTTCACTTGGGGTGATTTTCTTTGCGGCGTTGATAACCGGCAGAGTGACCATGATGCTATGGTCATTGACTGTAAATGACGGTGAACAGTCAAGTTCTGCGTAACTTTCCCGGATTCTGCGGATTCCGGTACCGAACATTTCAATTATTCCCAAACGGAAGAACACGTTGCCAATGATCGGGTTTCTCAGATTAGAAATATAGCCATTCAAATACTCAGCCTCTGACAAACCACTGGGCAATCCACCCGGAGATGTGATCTCGATTCTGTCGGCATACATCGCAACACGAATATGCGAATCCACATCCCACGTTCGATGTACCAAAGCATTGGCGATGGCTTCGCGGAATGCCTCTTCCGGAATCAACTCTATGGTTTTCCTATCCATGCCGTCGATTTTCTCATACTGATAGTATTTTCGGAACATGGACAGCGTTTGGCTATATTGGCGAAGTACGGATACATTTGTGATGGTTTCACGGTCCATAATCTCGTTGATACTGTTCCCAAATCGTGTTAAATCAACACCGTAGAAATGATTATGATCGGCAAATAATGCCGCTGCGTTGTTATACTGCCTATTGGCAGTATAAAATCCCAAAGTACGCAAAATATCCCCGGATATCTCAGAAACGGCCAGCTTATTTTTCAGCATTTCAGATAAATCTGTAAAGCTCAGGTCATCCGAATCATATGCTAACAGCTCAAAATACAGATGTTGTCCGTCCAGAATCAACCGTTTCAATTCAATTTGATCTACCCCTATCGAAGCTGTATCACTCCGACGATATGCTTTTCCCCTGTAAAGATAAGGTGTGAATTGCCCTTTCTTTACAGACAATGTGATGACTTTTGTTCTGGAGTTAATGATAAGCGAAAAATCGGGCTTGGGTGTGATGCTGTCGTTGATTTTATTCTCGATATCCAGACAGGCTTGTTCAGGGTTTTCCATGCCCACAAGCTTTCCATCATCGGCAATTCCAAACAGAATATCGCCTGTTATGAAATTTGCGAATGCACTTACAGTTTTTAAGAATGAATTAGAAATTTCGGCTTTATATTCAAGCGTTTTTGTTTCTTTCATATTCATAGCCTCCCTTTGACTTCCAGCTTATCATACCATGCATGTAAACGAAAATGCAACGCAAAAATTTACGTTGCATTTATGTTGCAATAAATGAAGTCACATTCTATTTATCAATGATCATCCTGCTGCAATCTTTCTCGACAGTAAAACAGATTTATGATATGATAAATATGAATTATTGCTTTAAATCCCCATATCCCTTCTGTTCAGGCTGTCGGACCATTGCGTATTCTCCGTATGCCGGCTCCGTAAGACAGCAGGATTCATCAGGAGCGCATTGAAGTGATATGTCCCTGTCACATTCCGAAAGGAGGACGCCATGAAAAAGATCATTTGTCTGCTTCTGTGCCTGATCCTGGCCGCCGGTCCCGCTGTCCTGCCGGCAGCCTGCGGGGATGCAGCCGATCCCTGCGCGCCCAGTGAAAAAACCTACAGCACGACCTATGCCGCCCTGCTGAAAATGTGGATCCGGGTCATCAACGGGGAAGACAGGAGCCGGCACGATCTTTTCAACGACAATCTGTATGACCGTTTTTCCGATTACGGCGATCCCGCCGGTCAGATCGAGGATATCAAGGACTCGATCGGCTACAGCATCCTGGATATCAATCAGGACAGCTGCAGCGAGCTGGTCATCGCCTTCATCGATTCCCTGGACGGAAGCGCCGGAAGATCGGTCCTCAGCCTGTTCACCGCGGCAAAGGACGGGCGGGTGCGGGAGCTGGTCCGCGGGGGCGCGCCTTCCGCATACCTGATCTCAAAAAGCGGCGAGATCTGCAGATCCCGGCCCGTAAACAACCGTGAATCGGTGTATGAGATCTATCGCTTCAACGGAACGAAAGCCCTGAAATTCCATGAAGGATTCCTTTGTTCCGGGGAGGATTACAGGCTGCCGCCGTCCGAAAGGGAAAGCGCGGCGCAATCCGATGTCCGTTATTACTATTCCGTCAGGGAAAATCAATCCCCTGTCCCCGAAGGGCAGGCCCCGCTCGAAACGGAAACGGTCGAACAGCGGCTCGCCGAATTTGACGCGGACGCGGCGACCTTCAGGATCACCTCCCTGGCCGATTTTGAAAGGCGGGAGTACGGATCCGAAGTCTATAAACTGGCGGTGAACGGAAAAACCGCCGGGAGCAATACGGTCAACATCCGGCAGAAGCCCGATTCCAAATCCCGGCTGGTCGTGAAAAAAAGAGTCGGGACCGAGATCACCGTTCTGCAGGAGGAAGGGGATTATTACCTCGTTTCTGTCGGGAACAAAGAAGGATATGTGCAGAAGCAGTATGTAACGACCGTCATCGACCCGTCCAGGCCGCAGCGGCCGGCAGGCACGCCGAAGCCGGCAGCCTCCGTCTCCCCCGCGCCCGGACCGACGGAAACATCCGGCTCAACATCCACACCCAAACCCGGTCCGACGGAAACATCCGGCTCATCATCCACCCCCAGGCCCGGTCCGACGGGCAGCGTCCCCCCGGCCCCTTCCAAACCGACGCCGGAACCGACGCCGGCAACAACGTCCGAAGAAAAGCCGTCCGGACCGGTCATCGACCATTACGAAGAGCAGACCGTCGTCGACGGGTATCAGTACATCCTGGACCATTACGAAGAGCAGACGGTTCAGCGTTCCCGCCAGGTCATCGATCACTATGAAACCGACTATACCACGGACGAAAACGGGGAAAAAGTACCGTACGAGCGCCCTGTATACAAAACCGAATACTACGACGATATCAATCTCGTCCCCATCTACCGGACTGAAACCGTGTACAAAACCATTCTGGTCCCGGTGTACAAGTGAGTCATCCGGACCGGCTGCACCGCAATGAAAAAACACACGCCCCGGCGGGATCTCCCGCCGGGGCGTATCATTTCAGTACGTTTTTCTCAGAACCCCGTCCGCTCGATCTCACGGACCAGATTCCGGGCATAGACTTCCGTGCCCAGCTGATTCGGGTGGAGCAGATCCAGATAGTATTCCGGCAGATGCGGGACCAGTTTCCAGCCTTCCACCAGCGTCACCGAATCATATTTCCGGATGATCTTCTTCAGCTTTTCACAGAAGCTCATCAGGACCGGGATCCCTTCCGGATTGTCCCCGCGCCAGAGCGGCGTGACCGCCAGAACCGGCGTGCCCTGATACAGGCTTGTGAGGATCTCATAATACCTTTCGATGTCAGCCATGCTCCCGGTGCCGTACTGATTCGTACCGAGCGCCACAATGATCTTATCCGGCCTGTACCCTTCCATTCCGGTCAGGATCTTTGAATCATAAACATATCCGCCGATGCCCTGATTGATGATGTCGTAATTGAGCAGCCGGTTGGCGACGCTCACATAGGTCTGGGAGGACCGGAGCGGACCGTAACCCTGCGTGATGGAATCGCCCAGCCACAGGACCTTTTCCCCTTTCACAGCCGGCCGGAACGCCGCGTTGATCTCGAAATTCCGGATCACCGCCAGCGCGTCCGCCGGAAGATAGAGGATCACGCTCTTTTCCCCCTCCGGCAGATCGAAGGACAGCGTACCCTTCCTGTCCAGATCCTTCACATACCGGATATCCGTGATCAGACCGTCCAGGCAGAGTTCAAAGGAATCCTCCGATCCGATCCAGCGGATATCATAATCAAAAGAGATCTTCGTGGCTTCCGTGACGAATTCCAGCGTTTTGGCCGTGGAAGCGTTGCACCGTTCATACCAGAAATCAAACGCGCCGCGAAAATAGTCCTCCTGCGCCTCCGTATACTGATGGGCCATCAGATAGCCGTCCTCCGTTTCGGTGAAACGGTACGCGCCGAAGTAAATGCTCTGCAATTCGGAACCGGTCAGTTTCATAGGCTGTATCCTCCCTGTCCTGTCTGCGGTTTCCCGGTTTTTTGAAAGCCGCCCCTTCCGGGCGGATTCCCTTCATTATGGCAAGTTCCTTCCTTCCCTGTCAAGGAGAAATGACCGTAAAAAAAGGACGGATCCCGCGGCGCGAACCGGTCCGGTCCGCTTGAAAAGCGGGCCTTCCGGGTGTATATTATCTGTACTCCGCGCCCCGGGCGGGCCGGAACCGTTTTATGGATGACAGAGAATGAGTGACCCGGATCCAGGAGAAGACGGATGAACCATTTTTTGAAGAAGATTCTTTTGATCCTGCCGATCAGTCTGCTTTTTATTTTTCTTTCGGAAACCTCGCTGGCGGCCGGAACGGTGATCCGCGTCAGCTGCCCCTCCGTCAACGGTCAGACGGTGACCGCGCGCAAGGCCTCAAACGGATATGTGATCGGCATACCCGGTTCCTGGGACCCGTCCGCCCTGATCGTTTCCGTCGACGGCGGAGATTGCTTCTATCTGGACGACCGGCAGTATTCGTCGCAGGAACCGTGCGACCTGAGTCCGTATCTGGGCAAAGATCACAGCTGGAGAAACGGAAACAAAAAAAGGATCGGTAAAGTCACCGTACGGCAGGGGTCTGAGATCCCGGCGATTTTTCTCGAGCTGGACGCCACGCAATTGAAACAGGTCAACAAAAGCAAAGAGAATATCGCGACCGAAGGGACCGCCTGCCTGACGAATTCCGACGGAACAGTCGCCCTCGAATGCGGCATCTCCCATTTCAAGGGGCGCGGAAACAGTACTTTCGCGTACAAGAAAAAGCCGTATGAACTGAAGCTGACAGAAAAAGGCTCCGTGGACGGGATGGCGGAAAACAAAACCTGGATCCTGCTGGCGAATTACCTGGATGTCAGTATGCTCCGGAATGAGATCGTTCTGAATCTGAGCGCGGATGTCGGGCTGCCGTACGCCCTGGAGTGCCGCCCCGTCGATCTGTGGCTGAACGGCGAGTACAACGGCCTGTATCTGATGACGGAAAAAGTTCAGATCAAAAAGGACCGGCTGGAGCTTGCCGATCTGGAGGAGAAAACCCAGAACATCAACGAGGATCCGCTGGAAAGCTATCCGCGTTTTGCCGAGCAGGATACCCTGATGCCCCAGCTGTTCGGGTATGAGATCCCGAACGATCCCGGGGACATCACCGGCGGATATATCGCGGTGATCGAAAAACCGCACCGGCTGACCCAGTCAAAAAAACCGGGGTTCCGCACCGACGGTCTGCTGAGCGTCCGGATCAAGGAGCCGACCTGCCCCACCCGGAATCAGGTGACCTATCTGGCCGAACTCGTCAACGACATGCATCACGCGATCCTGGCCGACGACGGACGCAGCGAAAAAACCGGAAAATATTACGCGGAATATATGGATATCCCCTCCTTCGCCCGGAAATTCCTGATCGAGGATCTGACGAAGAATTATGACGCGGTTTCCGGCAGCCAGTTCTTCTTTAAAGACTCGGACTCCGTGGACGGGCTGCTGTACGCCGGGCCGTCCTGGGATTACGATCTGTGCTGCGGCAATATGGACGCGCGGGGACAGTCCACCGCCGGCGATTACGCGGCGAAAGTCACGGTCGGGCCGTGCAACCTCTATAAGCAGCTGGCCAGACATCCGGACTTCATGGAGGAAGTCGCCCGGGCCTGGCGCGAGGATTTCCGGCCCGCGCTGGCCGTTCTGCTCGGAGAGGCCGAAGAAACGGAGAATCTGAAGACGCGTTCGATCGAGGCTTACAAAACTTCGATCGAGGCCTCCGCCAACATGAATGAAAAACGCTGGGGTACCCCGATGAAATATGTCAGCTCCGTAGCCGGAAAAACCTTTGACCAGGCCATCAACCGGCTGAAGACATGGCTGACCAAACGGATCGCCTATATGGATGAGCGTTACGGAAAGTAACAGGAGGATGACGGGAAAATGAGAGCCAAAGGAGCGGCGATCGCCGCGGCGCTGATATTCATTCTGATCTGCGCGATCCTTCCGGCTTCGGCGGGAACGGTGACCTATGACAAAAAGACGGTCGCGGTCTCGGCAGAGTCCCCGCTGACGCTGAAAAAATCGACAAAGCACATGTTCACCGTCGTTCCTGCGGAGGGCGAACAGACGCTGGTGTTCGATCTGAGCAGCCGGCCCGACAGCGTCATCATCAAGCACGGTTCCGCCACCGTGGCGACATTTGAACCGGAAGCGCCCCAGTTCACCGCGGACGCGGGCGGTTACGGCGGGAAAAAGCTGACGGTCTATCTGAAATATAAAAACAAAACGGCATTGACGGTTTACGCGCTGGACAGCGTATCGGACATCTCCGGAGCGACGCTCTGGAATCCGGATGTTTCGGGAGTCCCGGTCTGCCTCTGCGCGACTTTGGAGGACGCGGAAAAGGCCTTTTCGCAGCAGAATCAGCCCTGCCGCTATGTCATCTTTCAAAAAACCGGGGAGGAGGACGCGGACAGCTTCCGGCACCGGGTATATAAAGCCGGCGTGAACGTGTGTCCCGAATTCCTGGGTCTGAAAGCCTATGAAAGCGGAAAGGCGACGGAAAAAAGCCTGGAAAAGGACTGGAATACGGATAAGATCTTCCGCAGGCTGGTCACCCTGGTCCGGCTGTCCGCAAGCGATACCGTGATTTTCTGCGCTGAGGATGAGATCCCCGCTGCTTTCCTGACAAAGCTTTCCGGAAAGATCGCCGCGAGCGCGGCGGATCCGGATTTTCCCGGGGATAATGTAACCGATCAGTATCTGAACGCCGTCAGCGGGATCCGGGACGCTCTGACGGGAGAGATCCTTGAAACAGACATTCCGTCCGTCGCGGAGAGCGCGAATGCCGCCTGGCCGGCACCGGCCGGGGATAACGGTTCATCCGGCAGCGGACCCGAAACGGATCTTTTTCTGCCGGAAGGCGAAGAGCCTGTCACCGTCCGGGATCCGGATTCCGGAACCTGGATCTATCTCTCGCAGGATCTTCATATCGTGATCACGCGCTACACAGAAAAAAAGCCCGCCCTCGTATGGTACGAGGCGGATATCCGCGTCCGGGAGGGCAGCGATGAGTATCTGCGGACGGTCGCCTTTTCAAACGGAAAAGCGAACAAACCGGATAAACTGTATGACGAGACGGGCATCGTTTTCGGTATCAATACGGATTTCTATCAGTACCGGAAAAACTACAAGATCCAGATCGGTCTGATCATGCGGCAGGGAAAAGTAATCTACGAACTGGAAAACGCGAAAAACAGACGCAATCAGTTCCCGCCGCTGGATACCCTGATGCTGACGCCCGACGGCGGGTTTGAGCTGAAGACGGCCGGCGAACTGACCGCTGACGAAGCCCTGTCCGCGGGCGCCTCGGACGTACTGAGCTTCGGCCCGATCCTGGTCCTGGACGGCCGCCTCCGCATCCATTCCCCCAAGATCGGTGCAGCCAAAGAACCCCGCACCGCCATCGGATGGCTCGGAGACCGGCATTATCTGGCCGTCACGGTCGAAGGCCGGCTGAAAAGGTCCGAGGGGATCTCCATGACCGCTCTGGGACAGCTGATGCTGGCCCGGGGATGCACACAGGCGATCAACCTCGACGGCGGGCACACTTCGGTCATGATGTTCATGGGCGAAAGGCTCAACACCATCGGGTCCTTCAAAGGCTCGGGCGCGACCAGCGGATCCAGAAACCTGTTTGAACTGCTCGGCGTCGGAGCGGAGCAGTGACCGGCCGTTCCGAAGTGCCCATATCATGATCCCTTCGCCTGGCTGATTCGTATGATATCATGTGAACAGAAAACACTGAACCCAGCTGAATAAAGGAGGAGATCACTATGCGTGAAATCAAAGATAACGAACTGGAAAAAGTCCTCGGAGGATACCTGAGCAATCAGGCAGAGGGATGGATCAACAAGAACTATGATACCATTATGGCGCGCGCAGCGGAGAAAGGCCTCACCTATCTGGCCAATTACGCATTTAAAACCGTCACCGGCGATCCGACGACAGAGTACAGTCTTGAGGAAATCAAAAATACGCTCCGGAACTTCATCAAGATCGATGATCTGACCTGAGCGGAATATAATATCATCAGGAATATCCCGAAACGGAATACACGCCTTTCGCAACGCGCCCGCCGTCAAAACAGGAAAACAGGAGGAAAAAACCGTGAAAAAATATCTGACCGCGCTTTTATGCGTCATCATTCTGTGCGTCATGATGACGCCGGCTCTGGCCTGCACGACGATTCTGGTCGGGAAGGACGCCTCCGCCGACGGTTATGCCTACGCCGGCCGCACCGTTGACGACAGCACCATGCATTCCTCCGGTCTGGTGATCTTCCCGGCCGCCGAAGGAGAAGGCAGCTATGAATATGTCGACGCGGAAAACGGTTTGACGCTCAGCCTGCCCGAAACAAATCGCCGGTGCGTCATAGAGCCGCTTTTCAACAACTCCCCCGATCTGTGGTGGGAGTCCGGCTTCAATGACGCCGGAGTCGGCATCAGCGCCACCGAAACGATCCGGATCAATAACGCGATACTGGCTGTCGATCCCTTCACCGCGAGCGGCATGAGCGAGGGAAATATCCCGCGGCTGGTCCTGCCCTACATCTCAAGCGCCCGGGAAGGAGTCGCCCGTCTGGGGGACCTGGTGCAGCAATACGGGATGACCGCCCCCGAAGCGGTCGCCTTTATCGATGATGACGGAATCTGGTACATGGAGATCCTCAGCGGGCACCAGTGGGCGGCGCACCGTCTGCCGGATGATGAATATGCCTGCATCGGCAATGATTGCCTGCTGGATTTCTATGACCCCGCCGACACAGAAAACTGGATGGGTTCCGAAAACGTGATCGGGCTGGCCCGGGAAGCGGGGACCTATCAGGAGCTGGACGGCCGGTTCCACCTGGCGCTTTCCTATACCCCCGAAAAACGGGATTACAGCCAGCTGCGGGTCTGGGCATCCCGGCGTTTCTTCAACGGCGCCGCGCCCGACAGCTACGATGTTGACACACAGTTCAGCTTCAGCCTGAAACCGGACCGGAAGATCACCCCTCAGGATCTGTTCGCCCTGACGCGGGACCGGCATGAAAACACTCCCTGGGCCACAGACATAACCGGCAACACCCGCCCCATCGCCATCGACCGGACAAGTCAGTCGCACTTCTTCATGTACAAAAAAGGCTGCGTTCCGGTCATGTGGTGCTGCCTCACCGCGCCGGAATTCGGCCTCTACTTCCCCGTCCGGCAGAACACCGCTTCCCTGCCCGAAGGACTGACGGCCCCCACACCGGCCTGGGATGAAACATCGTTATCCTGGCAGCTGCGCCTGATCTCCGATCTGGCCGTGACGGACCGGGGCCTGTATTCCGAACTTGTCCGCGCACCGTTCCGCGCTCTGGAGGACCGGTTTATCCAGTCTGTCTATGAAATGACCGGTCCCACCGGAACCGAAGCCGCAGAAGCGCTGGCTCAGGTAAGCCGCGACGCCTGGGAAGGCATGAACGCGGTGAAAACCGATCTGATCACCGAGGTTTCCGAAAATACCGTCCTGGCCACCAAAAACCTGGGAAAGGATTGATCCCGGGGCAACAGATATCCGTCCAAAGCAAAAGCACCCTGTTTCGAAGCGTCCGGCTTCCCTGCAGGGTGCTTTTTTGAATCAATACGGTATTTGAACGGACCCTTTCTTCCCCTGCGGAAGCCGGAGTCCGTTTTTTTCGAACGCAATCGCGCTCATTGACTTTATGGCCGGAAAATGATAAAATATTAACATGCGAAAGCAAGGGAGAGAAATACATGCAGCGGGTTCATAAAAAAGGCACGCTCTGGAAACGGGTGTGGGCAGCCAAGTACCTGTATCTGATGTTTTTGCCGGTCCTTCTCTACTACATCTTCATGCGCTATGCCCCGATGGGAGGACTCGCCATCGCTTTCAAGCGTTATAACCTTTTTCTCGGTTATGACAGAAGTCCGGACGTCGGATTTAAATATTTCCAGCAGTTCTTTGATTCCATCTATTGCTGGCGTCTGATCCGCAACACCCTGCTGATCAATCTGTATGACCTCATTTTCAATTTCCCCGCCGCGATCGTCCTCGCGCTGCTGCTCAACGAAGTCCGCCAGCAGCGTTTCAAAAAGATCACCCAGACGATCACCTACATGCCCTACTTCATTTCCTCCGTAGTCCTCGCCAGTATGGTGGTCCAGTTCCTGAGTCCGAGCAGCGGCATCGTCAATCAGTTCATCAAAGTATTCGGCGGGGAACCGCAATATTTCATGACCCAGCCGGAATCTTTCCGCGCGATCTATACCATCATGAACCTCTGGAAATCCATCGGCTGGAATTCCATCATCTTTCTGGCCGCCATCAGCGGTATCAACGCCGAACTGTACGAAGCCTGCACGGTCGACGGCGGCGGCCATCTCCGCAAGATGTGGCATATCACCCTGCCCGGCCTGCTCCCGACCATCGTGGTCCTGGTCATCATGCGGATGGGCCATATGATGGACGCCGGATACGAAAATATCCTGCTCCTTCAGAATACCGCCAACCTTGAAACTTCGGACGTCATCGGAACTTACGTATACCGCCGCGGCATCAAAGAGGGCGACTACAGCTACGCTACCGCCGTCGGTATCTTCCAGAGCGTGATCGGCTTCGTACTCGTTGTAGGAGCGAACTGGCTGTCCAGGCGTTTCTCCGAGACGAGCCTGTGGTAAGGGAGGAGGCGCGTAAGATGAATCGCAATCGCAATCACATCCGCGAACCGCTGTCCCGCCGCGTGTTCCTGAAATGCAACGCTGTCTTCCTGGTCCTGATCTGCGCGATCATGCTCTACCCCGTGATCTACGTGATCTCCGCCTCCCTGTCAGCCGAACAGGCGCTGTTGCAGAGCCGCGTCTTCCTGTGGCCGGTCAATCCGCACATCAAAGCCTTTGAGAAGGTCTTCGTTTACCCGAATCTGATGGTCAGCTACCGCAACACCATCGTCTATACCCTGCTCGGTACGGCCATCAATCTGTTTCTGACGGTCTGCGGCGCCTGGGCGTTGTGCCAGAAAAAGCTGCCCGGCCGCCGCTTCCTGACCCTGATGTGTACCTTCACCATGTTCTTTTCCGGCGGCATGATCCCCACCTTCCTGGTCATCCGGGACCTCGGCATGCTGGACACCGTCTGGGCCATCGTCTGCCCCGGCGCAGTCAGCACCTATAACATGATCCTGATGCGTACTTTCTTCCAGAACATCCCGGACAGCCTGACGGAAGCCGCCGAGCTGGACGGCTGCAACGATTTCGGCATCCTGTTCAAGATCGTGCTTCCTCTGAGCCTCGCCAGTCTGATGACGATCGGCATGTTCTACGCGGTCGCCCACTGGAACGGTTATTTCAACGCCATGCTGTACCTGAATGACCCCACCAAGTTCCCGTTGCAGATCATCCTGCGGCAGGTCGTTCTCGAAAGCCAGATCGTGGAAAACTCCTCTTCCGCCGCAGATTCCAACATGGCGGAAGGGATCAAGTACGCCACGATCGTGGTGGCCATGCTCCCCATCCTGTGCGTGTATCCCTTCGTGCAGCGCTACTTCGTCAAGGGCGTCATGGTCGGAAGCGTAAAGGAATGATGTATGTAATCCGCGCACGCGGATACAAATATGAAGGAGGTATACCCATGAAGAAACTCGCGCGTATCCTTTGTGTCCTGCTCGCCCTGACGCTTCTTCCCCTGACCTTTGTGTCCGCGGAAGAAAAGGTGTCCATCACCATGTGGGGCTCCGACCGTTCCAACATGCCGTTCCGCAACGGCCTGCGCACGGTCGAAACACTCAAGGAAGTCCTCGGCATCGACATCGACATCGAATCCGCTCCCACCGAGAGCCTGGAAGAAAAGTTCGGCGCTCTGATGAGCCGGAAGGACATCCCGACGGTCGTCCAGTACAAAGCCAACAAGCTCCTTGATTACAAGGAAGCCTGGGTGATCCTGGATGATTACATCAACCCCGAAGACACCCCCAACCTCTACGCGGTCTATTCTGATCCCGACATCCGCCGCCGTGTTCAGGACAGCGACGGACACATCCGTTTCATCGCGCAGCGCACCGCCATCCAGTGCGGCAAACTGTGGTTCTACCGTCAGGACTGGCTGGACAAGCTGGGTCTCACAGCCCCCAAGACCATGGAAGACCTGTACAATGTCCTCAAGGCCGTCAAGGAAGGCGACCCGAACGGAAACGGCGAAGCGGACGAGATCCCCTTCTCTGTTCGTTCACAGGGCAGCAACGGCCGCGCCAACCTGATGCCCTTCGTCCACAGCTACGGTATTGAAGAATTCTTCTTCGCCGAAGACGATGTCGTCAAACTCGGCGCCATCGATCCCCGCATGAAGGAAGCTCTGACCTGGCTGAGCAAGTGCTACACCGAAGGCCTGATCGATCAGGAATACCTGACCCTGAGCAAAAACGACTGGTACAGCCACTGGACCGACGGCAGTGTTGAACGCGTGTTCATGGGCTATGACTGGAGCGCCTATATTGACAACGTGCTGAACCTGTTCAAGGGAACCGACAGCTCCGTGAATATCGTGGGTACCGCCCCCATGGAAGGCCCCACCGGTATTGCCCAGACCCGTGACCAGCTGCAGCCCCTCACCGTGGACGAAGACTGGAACGCCGCGATCTTTGTCGGCGCTTCCGAAGAACAGATCAAGGCCGCGATGAAGCTTTTCGATTATGCCTACAGCGAAGAAGGCATGATGCTGCTCAACTTCGGCTACCTCGGAGAAACCTATGACTTCGACGAAAACGGCGAGCCCTACTACACCGACCTGATCATGAACAACCCCGACGGTCTGAGCGCTCAGGACGCGCTGCGTCAGTACGGTGTTCAGAGCCTGCTGACCCTCCGTCAGGATGCCCGCTATGAGCGCGCTCAGGTTTCTGACGAAGTCAACAAGACCCGTGACCTGTACGAACAGGAAAACCATATCGGTCCCGCCTTCCCGACCCTTGCTTTCACCGATGACGAGCAGGATGTGATCCGCGCGAAGTACACCGATATCGAAACCTTCATCAACGAAAACCTCGACGCCTTCATCACGGGCAAGAAGTCCCTGGATGAATTCGACGCCTTCGCACAGCAGGTTCAGGATATGGGCCTGGCCGATGTCCTCGCAGCCTATCAGGCAGCCTATAACCGCTACATGGGTCTGTAATCCCGATTCAGCTCCGGCCGGGCAGCAATGCCCGGCCATTTCTTTTTAACCTTTTCGATCCGTGTGACTCTTTTGATTTTGCAGGAACGCCGGTCCGCTGTGTTGAATATCCAAATCAGATCAGATGCGATCCGCAGACATCCAGCCGCGTTTGCCAAAGGAGGATCAGCCGTTGACGGAATTCAAAAAATTCACGGATTTCCCGAGGGGAACGATGTATGATATCCTTCGGGACGCGTATTCCTTTGATCCGAGAAACCGGGAGATCTGGGACGCGAACTGGAGAGAATCAGACGATTTTTTCTACGATCATCCCGGAATCGCCGAAAAATACGGCCTGGTCACCTGCCTCGACGGCGAACCCATCGGGTTCGTGACATGGGATCCCCGGAATCAGCCCGAATACGTAGAGATCGGGCATAACGGCATCCGTGAAAAGTATAAAGGACGGGGCTACGGCCGCCTGCAGCTGACAGAAGCCCTGAACAGGATCAGACAGTACCCCGGTCTGAAGCGGATCACCGTATGCACCAACGCCAATCTGGTCGCTCCCGCAAATTATGAATCAGCGGGATTCAGGCTCCGCGACCGGAAAACGAATGATACCGGAAGCGCTTATACCGGAGACTTCCTGTATTATGAAATCATCCTCCGGGACTGAATCCCGGTTTTTTCACCGGTCAAAAACACAGGAGACAAACGTATCAACATGATCGAGATCAAACAGGCGGACAGGAGCAATTTCACCGGGACCTCTCTCGATTCGTTCGACCGTTTTCAGGAGGTCCGGAATGTTTACCGTACGGAGAACGGTCAGCTGATCCTGAAAGCGCAGCCTTTTACCGAAACATGGTCCCCCGAACGGCGGCGCGAAAAAGCGGCGGAAATCCTTTCGGGAAAATATCTGACCTTCTGCGCGTTTGACGGAGACGCTGTCGTCGGGGAGATCATGCTGATCCCGGAGTTGAACAGGAACCGTCTGATCATCGACAGCTTTCACGTTTCCCGCGCCTGCCGGCGGCAGGGCATCGGCCGGCGGCTGATCGAAACGGTCCTTGATCACGCCCGCCGCCGCGGCGCGGAAGCCCTGTACGCATCCTGCTGCTCCGCCGAGGAGACCGTCCGCTTCTATCAGGCGATGGGTTTTGAACCGAGCAGAAACCCGATCCCCGAGCTCGCTGAAGCGGAACCTTATGACATCCAGATGGAACGAGCGATCTTATAGTCCACGGGAGATCTTCCTCTGACCGTTGATGACATTTCGCTGATCCTGTACGAAAAAAAGTTTAACGGAGGTTTGTATGAAAAAGCTGTTCATTTTACTCGCGGTATCGGTCCTTTTCCTATACCCGGCGTTCTGTCCCGCGGAGGGAAGCGAAGAACCGGCGGACGCTTCCGCCGAATCGTTCAACCCGATCGCCGAATACGGCTCTCTGGAAGAGATCAATGAGCTGGTCGGCGTCCGGCTGATACGCCCCGATGTCACGGGCATATCAAATGAAAACTTTTCCGTCATTGGCGGCACAATCGCCCAGTATATATGCGACATCGACGGAAAGGAGTGGACATTCCGGGGCGCTCATATCACGGATGAAGATATCAGCGGGATATTCAGCGAGAATAATGAATTTGCTCCGGAGCAGGACTTCGCTCTGTATACCGGCGAAGTTTTCCTGAACAGGTTCTTTGACGGCGACAGACAGTATACCGTCACTGTCACGGACCCCATCGGCGATGACGGAAAATCCGATCTGAACGCGGAAACTTTCGCGGATATCTGCCTGGAACTGGAACTGATCCAGAAGCACCACACAGACGACCCAACCGTCGGCGACTACCGGAATCCGGACCGTCCGGAGATCTTCGCCGTGATCGAGCGGCACGGCGACGTATATAACATTGTGATCAACCGGATCCTCTCGGCCACGGAGATGCTGAGCTGGACCGTATATGACGCCGTCCGGGACGGAGACAGACTAACCTATCAGGGCGAGGAAACCGGCCGATATACCTACAGCACGGAGGGAGATCTGATCTCCTCCGAGGAAAGCGCGGTAAACGGCGTCGGTTTCTTTGAACTCAAAGACGGCGCGCTGCTCTGGACAGGCGCCGTCGGAGAAGAATGCCGCGAATGGGTTTTTGAAAAGACCGTATACACGGAATAATGCGCGGGAGAACCTGAAAGAGACTTCTCAGTCCAGCTTCCGGTCATACAGCAGCACCGCGATCAGGATGACGAGGATCGACCCCGCGTTATGCACCAGCGCCCCCAGGGTCGGATTCAGCAGGCCCAGCACCGAAAGTATGACCGCCAGAACGTTGATCCCCATGGACAACGCGATTCCGAAGCGGATCGTTTTCAGGGTCGCGACCGACAGGCGTTTCAGATACGGCAGAGCGGACAGATCGTCACGCATCAGTACCGCATCCGCCGCTTCGACGGCAATATCGCTGCCCAGCCCACCCATGGCAACGCCGACATCGGCCGTTTTCAGTGCGGGCGCGTCGTTCACGCCGTCTCCGACCATACACACGGTCTCCCCGGCCTTTTGAAGCTCCCGGATACCGGAAACCTTATCCTCGGGAAGCAGCTCCGCTTTCACCCTTGAGATCCCTGCCCGGCCGGCAAAATAACCGGCCGTTTTTTCATTGTCCCCGGTCAGCAGAACAAGCTCCGTGTTCAGAGCGCTCAACCGGCCGGCCAGGTCCGCCGCCTCCGGACGCAGCGTGTCAGACATCGCCAGAGCGCCGACGCAGCAGCCGTCCGCAGCAACCAGGATCGACAGCTTTCCCTCGGCGCGGAGCGCTTCCGCCGTCCCGGTGATCTCCGAACTCATCAGGATCCCGTTTTCCTTCATGAAAACTTCATTTCCGCACAGGACGGATCTCCCGCCGATCTCCGCCCGGACGCCTTTGCCGGAAACCGCCAGAAAGACATCCGGCTCCGTCACGGCAGCGCCGCATTCCTTCGCACGGGATACAATTGCCTTTCCGGTCGGATGCTCGCTTTTCATCTCCGCGGAAGCGGCCAGGGAAAGCAGCTCCGCTTCATCCGTTTCCCCGTCAAAGGGGATCACGTCGCAGACTTCCAGCCTTCCAAAGGTCAGCGTACCTGTCTTGTCCAGGGTAACCGTATTGACCCGGCCCATCTTTTCCAACGCCTCGCCGGATTTGATCACCACACCGTGCTTCGCAGCCTGGCCGATCGCCGCCATGATCGCAACAGGCGTCGCAAGCACCAGCGCGCACGGGCAGAACACAACCAGCACCGTTACCGCGCGGACGGGATCCCGCGTGATCACGCCGGTGAGTACCGCGATCAGCAGCGCGGCGGGAACAAGCCAGCTCGCAGCCCTGTCGGCGGTTCTCGCCGTCGGTGCTTTATTCTTCTCCGCTTCCTCCACCAGCCGGATCATTTTCTTCAGAGAACTGTCCTCCCCGACCCGGGTCGCGCGGATATCGATCGCGCCGAAGCAATTGACCGTTCCGCAGAATACGCTGTCGCCGGCTGTTTTGTCCACGGGCAGCGATTCGCCGGTCATGACGGACTGATCGACAGAGGTTTCGCCGCGGACCACCGTGCCGTCCACGGGAATAGCTTCCCCGGGCAAAACACGCAGGATATCTCCTTCCGCGATGTTTTCCGCCGGGACCGTTTCCTCCCGACCCTGGACGATCCTTCTGCCCCGTACGGGCGCGACAGAGATCAGTTTTTTCAATCCCCGGTTCGCACGTTCCGCCGTCCTGTCCTCCAAGATCTCGCCGACAGCCATGATCCACGCCACTTCGCCCGCAGCGAACAGGTCGCCCGTCACAACAGCCGCGATCATCGCGACGCTGATCAGCAGCGCGGATGAAATTCTGCTGATACCGGAATTCCGGATCAGGTTTTCCATCGCTTCATAAACCAGCGGCAGACCGCTGATCAGCACGGTCACCCAGGCGGGATCAAAAGGCAAAGCCTTTCCCAAAAGATCCGCAACAAAGCCCGACAGCAGGAACACTCCCGACAGCACGGTCGCGGGGATCCCCGTCAGCCATTCATTGATCCGTTTCATCCTTGATTTTCCTCCCCCTCTTGACGGTTTCATGTTCCTCCTGTACGATATGTACGATACAGAACACACTGTTCTGTATTTAAAGAATATCCCGCCGGGATCTGAAATACAAGGATCAGTTCCGCCGCACCGTTCGATACGGAACATTTCATAAAGATTGTTCGGGAGGGAAAAAGGATGGACAGACGGCAGAAAAAAACGAGAGACGCCATTTTTCAGGCCTTTACGGAACTGCTTTCGGAAAAGGCATATTCTCAGATCTCCGTGCAGGAGATCATCGATCGCGCGAATATCGGGCGGACAACATTTTATGCGCATTTCGAGACGAAGGATTATCTCCTGAAGGATCTCTGCGGGGAACTGTTCGGTCATATCATCAGCTCCGCCACGGGATTGCCTCAGGAATATGACCATTACGCAGGATGCGACGATTCAGACTCCGTGTTTCTGCATCTTCTGCGCCATCTCCGGAAAAACGACAGGAACATCCTGGAGCTGCTGTCATCCCCGAACAACGACATCTTTCTGCAGTACTTCAAAAGTGATCTCAAAAAACTGATCGTGAGTCAATACGCAGAGAAAGGCCTTCTGTCCGGTTCCGGTCTGCCGGAGGATTATCTCGTCAATCACATTTCCGCCTCCTTTGTTGAAACGGTGGAATGGTGGCTGTCCAACCGGATGGCGGATCCGCCGGAAGTCATCCACAGATTCTTTCTTTCCGTCATGGAGCCGATCCTCGGGCATTGAGTTCCGGCAATCATCACCAAAAGCGGCAGGCCGGTACGGCCTGCCGCTTTTGGCGAAACAGATCTCTTTTACATCACATAACAGTCCCGGCCGGCATTCTTGGCCTCATACAGCTTGTTGTCGGACCGGTACAGAAGTTCGTCCAGCTTCGCTGTTTTCGCGTCCGGGTCCTGCGCGATCCCGATGCTGACCGTCAGACGGGCCAGACCGGCGTTTTCAGGCATTTCCACTTCCGCGGCCCGGACTTTGTCGCAGATGGCTTTCGCGATCTTTTTCGGATCCTCCGGGTCAAAAGAAATGATGACGAATTCCTCTCCGCCCCACCGGGCGGCGCTGCCGTATCCCTCTGTCACATCCCTGATTATATCCGAGACGGCTTTCAGGACGATATCGCCGTACATATGGCCGAATTTATCGTTGATCCTCTTGAAATAATCCAGATCCAGCATAAAAACCGTCATCGGGCCCTCCGGCCGTTCGGCAATCATCTTTTTCATCCCGTAGCGGTTATGCAGCCCGGTCAGCGGATCGTGATTGTACAGATATTCATATTCGGTATTCCTTTTCCGCAGTTCCCGCTGGGTAATCTGGATCACCAACCCCAGGAAAAACGCCAGGAAAAAAGCCGCGATATACAGGAACGGATACCGCAGATAAAAGGATACGGTATACCCGTCATATTGGATCAGCGCCCGCCCGGCAGGGATCCAGAGCAGGAAAATCAGGATCGCCAGCATGCCGGCCGACAGGTACGCACCCTGCCTGCAACCGAAGAGCAGGAAGGCAAACGCAGGCATCAGGCAGATCCAGTTCACGGCGAAGCCTTCCGGCTCGCCCGAGATCAGGAAAAAAGTAAACAGCGCCACCAGCTCGATCGCCAGAAGCACTGATGAGATCCGGAGCTCTTTTTCCGAGCGGGTCGACAGAATAACATTCACCACACAGAGCGCTGCGAAGATCAGGGTCGACCACATCAGGATCCGCTTATCCGTAATGATGTTCACCACCGTCATCATGGCGGAGACGATCGCCAGCAGACGGTTGGTCCATTGAAGCACAAAAACACGCTGCTTCTGATCGTCCGTCAGAATCTGCTTCACGGATTCAAGGAAAGACTTTATTTTTTCCCGCATGGATCCTGTATTCTCCTTCATTTTTCATGCAATCAGTATATCATTGCAAAAACCGAAAATCAAGTATAATGTAACCGTTTTTCGGTTTTTTTCAGGAACTTCATGAAAAAGTCTCTTCCCGGCGCATCCCGGTCCGCATAATGCATTTTCGGACCGGAGCATTGATTTTCCAACCTGTTCAGCATCCGTTTCCGTATTACTTCGTACTTATTTCATATATTCTGTTTGTAACTTTTCCGGCAGGTCCCTGCTTTACAAAATCACAGATTGCAGCGCCGCACCCGGCTCCGGACAGCCTGCTGAGCCGACCGGCAGACAGGGAATCGCCTTATTCATAAAAATACAATCCTTCGGCGGTCATATATTCCCTGTAGTCGGCAAAAATCCCTCCGATCTCCGCCCGGAGCGCGTCCCCGGAAAGCACATCCGGGACCATACCGGCAGCCAGACAGGCCCCGGTAAGATCCGCCCCGGATACTTTCCGGGCGATCTCCGTCAGAAAATCCTCATCCGTTCCGGTTCCGGCCATCAGGAAGAGCGCCGGTTCCGGGCATGCATCCATACCGTATTCCGTGATCGCAGGTACGTCCGGACGGGTCCCGGTCCTTTCGCTGCCCAGGGTGAAGAGGATCACCGCATCCCCCGCAGCGTCCAGCTCCGCTTCGGTCAGGACCGCCAGCGCCGCTTCTCCGCTCTGAAGGAGATCCGGAATCTGCTCCGGAAAAAATACATCCGTCAGCACAGGAAGACTGTCCGAAAGGAAGACAGCCGCCCGGTCCGCCGGATCTGCCTCCACATGGCGAGCCAGCAGAAGGCGGTCGTCATATTCATTTTCAGCGAGACAGGCTAGAAAGCTTTCCGCGCCGTCAATATCAAACTCCGCAGCCGTTCCGGCTCCCATGACGAGATAAAGCGGACAGCGTGCAACCCGGCAGACAGGGGTCATGGCGGTCCTGAAGTCCTCCGCCGTATAGCCCTGCAGGGCGGCGATCAGCACGGCCTGCGTATCGCACAGGACAGCGCCCTGCTCCGCCAGCATACGGTTCGCGGCGCGGATCCGGCGGTCGCTTTCCGGATCCTCTTCGCTTTCCGGGGTATACGCAAGTTCCAGCGCTTCCGCGATTTCAGCGACCAGAGCCGCCTCAGCGCTTCCGGACGGGAACGGCGCCGTAAGGCAGTCCCCGGCGCCGGCAGAAACGGTCAGACAAAGAAGCAGCGCAAGGGCTGTCAGCAAAATCAGAAAGCGTTTTCTCACTTTGGCGTCCTCTTTTCCTGAAAGAATCATCAACGGATAACGGTCAGAATCTGAAATAGATAAAGGGATTATAACTCTCCCCCAGCAGCATGGCAAGGGACAGGAGCCAGATCAGCAGCGCCCAGATCCGACCCGCATCCGGGATCCAACGCTTTTCGCCGAAACGTTTCAGGATCAGACGGCGCACCGGCAGGCAGGCCAGGATCGCGACAGGCAGCGCGGAAAGCGCCCGCAAAGCGTCCGCTTCCGCCAGGAACCACTGTGCAGTCCCGGATGCCCGGAACGAAAACATCTCCGCAAAGACCCCGCCGAGCATCCCCAGGTCCTCCACCCGGAAAATCACCCAGCCGAGAAGGATCAGCAGCAGCGTGCCCGCGTGCCTGAAAAACGCCGGGATCCGTCTGATACGGTCCCCCAGCAGAAATTTTTCAAGGATCAGCAGCGCGCCGTAATACAATCCCCACAGCGCAAAGTTCCAGGACGCGCCGTGCCACAGGCCGGTCAGCAGCCAGACGGTCAGGAGATTGAAAATCTGCCGGGCCGCCCCTCTGCGATTGCCGCCCAGGGGAATATAGACATATTCCCGGAACCAGGAGGACAGGCTGATATGCCATCTGCGCCAGAATTCCGTGATCGATCCGGACAGATACGGCTCATTGAAATTTTCCGGGAAGGTGAATCCGAACATGCGTCCCATCCCGATCGCCATGTCGCTGTAGCCCGAGAAATCAAAGTAGATCTGCAGCGCGTAACAGACCGCGCCGATCCACAACACGGCGCCGGGCGCGACCTTTCCGCCGGCGAACACCGCGTCCGCGACCAGCGCCATCCGGTTGGCCAGCAATACCTTTTTCCCAAGGCCGACGGCGGTCCGGGAAAGACCGGCGGCAAAATCCGCCGCCGTGACCCGCCGCTCCTTCAGCTGATCCCGGACGGTTTCATAGCGCACAATGGGTCCGGCCACCAGCTGCGGGAACATGGAGATATAAGCGGCCAGAGAGATCAGATTCCGCTGGGGCTCCGTTTTTCCCCTATATACATCGATCACATAGCTGAGGATCTGG
Source organism: uncultured Clostridia bacterium (assembly GCA_937906775.1). GTDB lineage: Bacteria > Bacillota > Clostridia > Christensenellales > Aristaeellaceae > Aristaeella. The sequence continues at coordinate 32,479 of CALCUD010000127.1, read as the reverse complement.
AACGTATAAAAGCTGATCCCGACCGGAAGCGCGATGCCCACCGGAGGAACATGCTGTCCGGAAATGCCGTTCCACACGGAAAGCAGCAGGTCCAGATACTTGAAAAACACGATCGCTCCGATGTTCACCGCCACCGCCAGAACGAGCAGCGGCCTCCTGCCGCGCGGGAACCGCTCCATCCCCAGCCCGATCAGGTAATTGAAAAGGATTGAAGCCAGCATCAGCAGGATGCAGACCGGTTCTCCCCAGGCGTAAAAAACCAGGGAGAAAACACAGAGTACAGCATTCTTCGCCCGGATATTCCTGAACGCCATCGTGCAGAGCACCGCAGCAGGAAGAAACAGCAGCAGGAAGGTAAAGCCGGAAAAGACCATACTACGCCTCCCCTCCTTCCGCCGCTCCGGAAAGATCCTTCATGAAAAACTCAATATCCCCCAGCAGAAGAAAATCGGTCACATCATGTTCCCGGGCATAGTTTTCCGGGTCAAAAGTCTCCCCCGCCCACTCTGCGTAATAACGGGGATCGATCACATAGGTCCGGTCGAAATGCGAAGCAAGAAGCCCGTTGATCGGATTGGAATAGGAGGAAGCCACAAGAAGCAGCACACCTCTTCCGGATGTCCCGTTGTCATAGACGATCTCCCCGTATTCCCCGCCGTAGCATCCGGAATAATGATTCGTCAGGGGTTCAGACGCGTAGCGTCCCTTGATATATGCGTCCGTACGGCCATAGACGCCCCTTTTCCCGTTCATGGTAACAGCGGTCTTCGGCAGATCGAAACGGTAGATCCCGAAATACTCGTCCGCGCATAGCAGGCTGGTCTGCCGGGCATAAGAACCGTTGAAGATCACAGGAACGGTGATCTCCTCCCCGACAGATACCGGCGTTTCCTCCGGCCGCAGCATACGGAGGATCTCCGTATATCCTCTGTAGGAACCCTCGCGGTTCCAGTGGTGATCCGTCTGATAAAACCATTGGCAGAATTCCGCATATCCGTCAAAGGCAAAGGCGTCCCGGGCCGCGCCGGGGAACAGCGCGAAGACCTCCTCCCGCCCGACGGATATTTCCGGGTCGTCAAAGGAGACACTGCGCGAATTGTCGATCCAGTACAGGAACCTGCGGACACCGGTCAGCCTTTCCGTCTTTTCCGCAAAGGCCTTCAACCCCTCCGGGAGTTCCGTGACCGGAGCCGGCTTTTCCACGATCCTGTGAGCATCGCCGGCATAGGAATAATAGCCCTCCGCGATCTGGGTATAGTTATTCCGCAGTTCCGGCGCGGCCCGGTATATCATCCCCTGCAGAAAGCGGAGAACACCGGCGTCCGCGCCGCGGACCGCACCGCGGACCTCCCCCGAAAAAGGCATATGATCTCCCAGCGCGTCCTCCAGCTGATCCTGGAAATCACCGGACAGGAAGGTTTCAAAAGTGAAACGGGGAAATCCTGTCAGCGTCCGGTTTTCCAGTTCCGATACGGTGTTCCGGTCCGTAAACACAAAAAAAAGAGCGACGGCGACGGTCAGAGCAAACAGCGCAACCGTTCCCGCGTTCCTCCGTCTCATCGGCCCGCCCCCTTTTTTTACTGATATCTGTAGTTCTGCGTGAAATAATACCCGTCGCCGAGGATCAGCACCTGATCAAATCCCCATTTATCCGCCAGATCGCTGATACGGCAGCTGCCGTTCCCTCCCCCGTAATGCCGGAGGTCAACGATCCAGGTATGATTGAAATGACTGGCCAGCAGCAGATTCAACGCGTCGGACATCGAGTTGGAGAATACCAGAAGATTCCCCCGGTCTGTCCGGCCGGTATCCACATGAAGCACGCCCACCTCTCCCCCATAGAAGCTGTTGTAGTGGTTCGTATTGGATCCGGCAGCATATTTCCCGGCGAAGTAGGCCTCCTGGTTGCCGTAGCTTTTTTTAGGCTTTCCGTCAATCTCGAGTTTCATTTCGGGATAATCAAAACGGTATACGGTAAAATCCTCCCGGCTGTCCGTCCGCCGGATATTCTTGTTCAGCGACCCGTTGAACCGAACCGGAAACGTTACGGTTTCCGCAGGCTCGATCAGCGGTTCATCCTCCCCGATCAGCATCCGGACAAGATCGCGATATCCGGCATAGGATCCCCGATAGTTCCAGTGATGATCCGTGGTATAGAAATACTGTCCGTATTCCTCCAGCGTATTGAACCGCAGATAATCGGTCACGCTGGAGGAAAAGCAGGCGCGGATGTCTCCGAACATCTTTGGTTCTGCAGTAACATCCCCCAGCACGTCGACCGTCCGGGAGGAATTGACCAGATATACATAGGTCCTGATCTCCGGCCGGTCCTTCAGACCTTTATACAGGCTTTCAGCCTGCTTCGCGATGCAGCCGGGCTGATAGAACCGTTCCGGGTTCTCGATGAGATATTCCATTCCGCCGATCTCGACCGACCGGTACAGCGCGTCCGCCGCAGCATGCGAAACAGACGCCGCCATGATGATCAGGATCAAAAGAACGGATAAAACACGCTTCGGGACGAACATAACGGGACCTCCTGCGTTTCAGACTCGGAGAGTATTCTACCATTGCCGGCGGAATGAGTCAAAAGATTCCCGCAGCCGAAGCGCGACGGACTCCGCAGCCCGATCCCCGCGTATGATCTGCTTTTGATATTCAACAAAGCCGTCCGGAGTCCTGCATCCTGATGTTCCGGCTCCGGCGAACAAACGCGGAGGACAGACGCAAAAAAGCTTCCGTGAACCGTGTTCCGGAAGCTTTCTGAGTATCATTCACTTCTCCCGCGAAACCGGGGAGGCGGTCACCCGGTCTCAGATCCCGAATACCCGACCGAAATTCTTGCTGTGGCATTTGGGGCATTCCTTCCACTGGTGGTTGCAGAGCATGAACTCCCATTCGCCGCAGTCAAAGCACTTTTCGATCGCGAAATATTTGAATTTGACTCCTCCGTAAATCTGTTCCAGTTCCTGATCCGTGATCTGATCCAATTCTCTATTCATTTCCATATTCATATCCTCCTTCATATTTCTGTTCCGGGCCTGTTTCCCGCCCGCCTGCGTTCCGGAGAACAGGCGGTTCATTCTGCCGCCTCTCTCTGTCCCGGACATCCATATATACGAACGGAAAAACCAAAGGTACAACCGGATCAAAAAAATCAGAAAAACCGTTTGCAAAACGAAGTTCCGGTTCAGAGCGGAAGTAAGTCGTACAAGTTCAAAAGCGGAAGTAAGCTCTGCAAATTGATCCTGCGAGCCTTTTGATGTTGCATGACGGGAATAACAGTCAAAAAGAATCATGATCAATGTTCCTGAAGAACCGTCACCGTGAAACACACGTCGCTGAAGATGAATATTTTTCACTCTACGAAACGTAGGTTGCCCCGTTCCTTCCGTCCTGTTATCTTTCATGCAGAGAGAGGAGGAATACCGAATGCAGTTTACGCCAATCGATCTTCAAACCTGGCCGCGCGGTCAGATGTTCCGATATTTTTCGCAGATGGCGCCTACCGGTTATTCGATGACCGTCGACCTCGATGTGACCGGATTGCGGGCGGCGCTGAAAAAGCGGGGATTCAGGTTTTTCCCGACATATCTGTGGCTGGTTACGAAATGCCTGAATGAGCAGGTCGAATTCAAAGTTGCGCAAAAAGACGGTATCCTGGGTTACTACGATACACTCACACCGCTTTACGCGTCTTTCCATGAGGATGATCAGACATTTTCCCTGATGTGGACGGAATATGACGCGGATCTGTCCGTATTCCATGCGCGGTATCTGGAAAATCAACAATTGTACGGCACGAATCACGGGGTGTTGTGCCAGCCGCAGACGCCGCCTCCGGCGAATTCCTATACCGTATCTGTATTACCGTGGGTAAGCTTCAGGCATTTCGCCGTACATTCTTTTGAAAACAAACCCTACTATTTTCCCTCGGTCGAGGCCGGGAAGATTGATACAGCCGGTGACCGGGAACTGCTTCCGCTGTCATTGACCTGCCACCATGCCACAACGGACGGTTATCATATACAGCTTTTCCTGACGCGGTTGCAGGAGGAAATCAAAAAGCTCATCCGGGCGGAATGAATCAATAAAAAAACAGCGCTGCCTGCAAAAAGAAAGGCATGGACCCGAAAGTCCATGCCTTCTGTCATGAATTCAGCCGTCCAGTTTCCTCATGCATGCCCCAACGGAATCCGTGAAGAGCAAGCAATTGGCTGAATGATGATTCACCGCGACGGTCAATACTGGTTGGCGGGGTAGATCATCCTGCCGTTACTGAATACTGAAAGCGGAGCTGCATTGACCATCGAAACATTCGTAACCACATCATTGTCCGTCAGGTCCACACTGTAAATGGTGAAATCAGCCGCTTTACCAACTTCGATGCTGCCGAGATTGTTTTCTTCCTTCAGGAGGTACGCGGGATTCCGCGTCAGGCACTTCAGACTGGTGATGCCGTCAATGGTTTCCTCAATTCCCCGGAGGTCATCGGGATATGTATTCAGGGCCAGTTCGGAATATTGACTGCGATCCAGGGCAATCTGCGCGTCTTTCACCGTTCTTCTGGTCGCGGCAACAAAGATCTGTTCCAGCGGCGTTCCCGCGCTGTCGGTATGGAAGCTCGTCATCGCGCCCGCGTCAATGAAGGATCTGATCTTGTACATATTCCGGGCTTCCGTTTCTCCGTAGACCTTGATCTCATCTTCCTTGGTTCCGTATTTCCACGTGGACCATGTCGGATTCACGACGGCGATGACCTTGTTATCCGCAAAACGTTTCGGCATATCCTCGGTCACATAGGTCAGATGCGCCACCGCGTTGCGCGCGTCAATATCGGGAAGAGCCCTGAATGCCGCTTCATAGCAGTCAAGCGCGTACTTGGCAGCCCCTTCGCCGATCGCATGCATATGGACCTGCAGGCCTTTTTCATTGGCATATTTGACGATTTCGGTCAGTTCTTCTTTTCTGTCTTCATTCCATCTGATATAGCCGTAATAGTTATCCCCTTTTCCGGCTTCGGCGGTATAGGGATTCAATGTCCATGTTGTCAGGGCTTCCACAACGCCGTCAAGGAATACTTTGACGCCTGTGATCCTGAAATAATCATTGTCGCATTCCGACGCCAGCCGGGCGATCTTATCCACCTCTTTGATCGGATCCTTATTGGTCTCGGTGATTTCGCAAAGAGCGCGGATCTTGATCTTCAGTTTGCCTTCTTCCGCCAGTTCCTTGAACGCGCTGACCATCGGAATTTTTTCTGTTTCAACGATTCCGGCGTCACAGACCGTTGTAAATCCGTTTTTGAGACTGTTTTCCTGCCAGAAGAGGAAAAAGTCTTTCATTTCTTCCTTGCTGACAGGGATTTGCTGGAACAGATCAAAGCGCGGGGTTTCCACAAGATATCCCGTAGGCTCGCCGTTTTCATCCACTTTGATTCCGTCTGTGCCGTATACGCTGATCAGATCCTTGATATTGAAATACTCGATCGCTTTCTGATTCATCAGCGCCGCGTGTCCGCCGCCGCCGGCGATGATGATCGGAACTTCATCGGACGCGTATTTATCAAGAACATCATGGGTAGGCGGGTCGTCATCATCCGGGAAGACCCAGAAATTCAATCCCTTATACACTTCTTTTCCGGGATTGGCTTCAATATACGCTTTCACCAGTTCGGCATTCTGACGAAGCTTGATGCCCGCGTCAAGCATGGCTCCGTCAACCAGCATGGTAGCCACAAGTCCCAGATGGGTGTGACCGTCAATAAAGCCGGGATAGATCACGTTCGTCCCGTAATCATAGATCTCCGTGCCTTCTCCCATATATTCTCCGACGGCGTCAGCACTCCCGACAAAGATGATCTTACCGTCTTTTACGGCAATCGCTTCCGCGACGGTGCCATTGTCATCCATCGTTACGACTTGCCCAAGAAGCACTTTGTCCGCCCCGGAGTCATCCGCTGTTGCCGTTTCTGCGCAGCAGGCTGCGGCAAGCGTAAGCATACAGAGCGCCAGGATCAACGCGACCAGTTTCTTCATGTTCTTCTTTCCTCCTTAATCATGCTCTGAAGGGTTAACTTACTCTTCCTCGTCCAAGAAGCGATTATTCAATTTTTATCCCTGCGTTCATTATATCACACTGCTTTGAAAATACAAGGGAAACCGCATGGATCCGTGTCCTGTATTGCGGCAGCGTTGCAAGCAAAAAGAAAGGCATGGACCCGAAAGTCCATGCTGCCTGCCGTTATCCTGCGAAGTAGGAAATCCCATGAAACGCGGGAGCAGAGCATTTCGGACACCTGATATATTTATCCATATAATTGCCTCCCCACACCTTCTCCCAACCGCACAGGTCACATTTCATGATTATTTTCTCTTTTCCATCATGACGTGAACCGCCGGTCACCATTTCAACCTGCCCGTTCGTCAGTTAGGTTTCCTCTTTGAGGGCGTTCAGTTCCTTTTTCGTTTTCATTGTGTCTGCTCCTCCTGTTTTCTCATTGGACGGCCATGTGAACGGCTTCCGGTCAACGGATCTTTTTCCGTTATGTTGTAAAGAAATCCCGGCAGATCAAAGCAGCGTTTCCAGTTCTTCGGGGGAAACTGATTGCAAAAGCTCCCGGATCTCCAGGACTTTCTTTTTCAGTTCCCGGATCCTGTCTGCGTCCGCCGGTTTTCGCGATTCCTTTTCGGATTCTTGCTTCTGTACGTTCAGCAAAATACGCAGCCGCATTTTCTGCCAGGCTTCATCCTTCGGGTATGCCCTGCCCGCGATGTCGATCAGTCGCAGCGCCTCACGCGGGTCGCCTCTGCGATCGGCCAGCATCGCCAGCCGCAGATACGGGTAGTAGTCATGATATCCCGTATAGCGGACGGACAGACCGTACGGGTCCTCCTCCACGGTCATCGCTTGCCGATACAGGCCCTCCGCGCCTTCCTCATCCCCCAACGCTTCCATGCAAAGCCCTTCTTCATAGGTCAGCTTCGCGGTGGGGGCGATGTGCGGCCCGGCCTGCCGGATCACCTCAAGGCATTCCTGCCACCGTTCCGTCTGCAGGAGAGACTGCACCAGGAAGTTCAGCGCGTAGGCACAGCCATTCCCGTCCACCCTGTCCCGGATCTCCCGGAACAGCCGGAGCGCCTCATCCGTCCGCCGGTGCAGGCAAAGCTCCTTAACCAGATTGACCTTTTCAAACAGGGAAAGGGTCTGGCCCGCTTCAAGCAGCCGGGTGAAAATGGCCATGTTCCGATCCGGCTCATTGACATACTCTTTCTGATGAAGGATCTCGATATCCGGCCGATACAGCGCCTTCCAGCCGGGTTCCATGGGAATGATTTCGTGGACGTCGTACAGCCATTGCCTGAAGACCGCCCGCCGGATGATCCTGTCCCGCAGGATATACTCGGTCAGTCCGGTTTCGGAGGCGCTTCCGTAGCGGGTCAGGATCACGTCCGCGTCCGTTCCTTCCGCTTTCAGGGCATTCAGCCGGGCAATGTTTTCATCGCTGATCACGTCATCGGCGTCCAGCCACATGATATAATCCCCGGTCGCCCTGGAATAGGAAAAGTTCCGCGCCTCGGCAAAGCTGTTCCGCCACGGGTGCGGATAAACATAAGGCGTATACTGCCGCGCGATCTCCGCGGATCGATCGTCGGAGCCCGTGTCCACCACGATCAGTTCTTCGGCGATCTGTACCGCGCAGGCCAGACAGCGTCCGAGCACCCGCTCTTCATTTTTTACGATCAGGCAAACGGACAGCTTCATCTGATAATAACGATCTGATCGATGGAGCCGCTGGAATTGAACGTTACAAAGGGCCTGTTCATCGGACTTTCTGAATCGCGGGCTATCGGATCGGGTCCCGGCACCCTGGCGGAATTCGGCTGCTGAAACGGGTCGCCTCCGGATACTCCTCCCATGACCTGCTCAAGATCCTCAGCATTCAGTTCTCTGAGTTCATGCCGCACTCCGTCTACCTTCCCTTTCAGGGCTTCCAGCTTTTCATTTGTTTTCATGTGTGCAATCTCCTTTCCGTCCTCCGCTTTCTTTTCCAGATTCAGGCCGGAAAAATCTCATATTCATATACGACGCAGGGACGCGAATGGCTACCGTTTTCCGTTATTCCGCTTCGGAGGATCCGAACCAGGTCACCGCAGTGACCGTAATATCATCATACTGCTCCGCTTCCCCGCAGAACCGCTCCACGCCGGACCGGACCGCTCCGCAGAGGCCATCGGCATCCGCCGGGGCGTCTTTCGCGACAGCGATGAGGCCGTCCTCCGTAAGCATTTCCTGCCGGGCATTGTTTGCTTCCGTCACGCCGTCCGTATACAGGAAGACGGTGTCGCCTTTCTCCAACATCAGACATTCCTCCCGGAAGTTCCGGTCCTCCATCGCGCCCAGGAACAGATTGCTGCTGCCGCGGACACAGAAGGCTTCCCCGGAGGCCTTTTTGATCAGGGGACGGTTATGTCCCGCGTTCACATACCGCAAAGTTCCGTCCGTCAGATCCAGAATGCCGACCCATGCCGTCACGAAGAATTGATCGTCATTGTTTCCGACAAGATTGTTATTGACCGCCCGGATGATTTCACTCAGATTCAATCCGCTGTTCAAGAAATCACGGAGCGCGGTGATGGAGCGCATCATGAACAGCGCGGCGGGGATCCCCTTCCCGGACACATCGGCGATCAGGAAAGCCAGTCGGGAATCGCCGAGCAGGAAATAATCGTAGAAATCGCCGCCCACATCCCGGGCCGGTTTCATATAGGCGCAGACCGAGAACCGGGTCTCCCCCTCAAAAGTCTTCCGCGTCAGCATGCTCCGCTGAATATCCGCCGCCAGCGTCAGGTCGTGCTTCACAATGGCCAGCTCCTCGCGGATCTTTTCCCGGTCCGCCAGGGAGCGGGACATATCATTCACAGATTCCGCGATCTCATTGAATTCGTTCTCAGCGTGCAGCTCCAGCGGCTCCTCCGTCAGATTTCCTTCACCGATCAGCTGAAGCCGGTTCCGGATCTTGCGGATGATCGCAGTGATCCGACGGATGGACAGAAGCATGACCGTAATGATCACGGAAAGCAGCAGGACCGTAATCAGAATATCCCGCAGAATGAAGTGCCGGATCATCCGGATCATTTCGGCCGTGCTCCGGCCGACGGACAGGATCCCGATGATCTCACCTTCCGCATCCCGGATCAGGCGGTAACAGCAGTATACCGGACGGCCGTTCACGTTGGCCTCGCAAACCAGAATGCCGTCCTCACTCGCTTCCAGCCTGTCCGCCACCGATTTGTCAATATAGGTCCCTTCGATCCGCTCCCCGTCCGGGCCGCGCGTAGTCCCCGCAACGCGGATATAATGGCCCTGCATGTAGCGGCCTTCCCCGACCCAGTGCAGCTCCGCGTCATTTCCGGTTTTCGCGAAAAGGTAGCAGAAGGTGCCGGTTTTTTCTTCGTAATGCAAAAAGTCATCCAGAAGCGCGTTTGCCTCCGTGCCGTCCCCCAGCATCCGGCCGTCCAGGTAAACGGCGCCGTCCCGCAGGGAAAAAACCCCGTTGCCTTCCCCGGTCAGATCATCCATCAGGCAGACCAGATCCGTCTTCAGCCGTCTGGCCATGACCTCGCGCTGTACATCGGAAAGGGATTTCTGGACCCGGATCGCAAGCAGCAGCATGATGACAAGCCCGGCGATCCCGACCAGAACCACACTGAACCGCAGTGTGTTCATAAAGGCCGGCAGCTTTTTCCTGAAATCTGTTTTGTTCATGCTTCAAACGTCCTCCCGATACGACGATCAGAGGCTATTATACCGGATGTCCCGCGATCCATCAAGGGTTCACCGCCGTTATCCGGGTCCGCGCGCAGAAGGAGCTCCTCATTGAAACAGGGCGCGATCGATGGTATGATAGGGACAGACCGAATATCGAGGTAACGCGATGCAAAACAACCGTCCCTGTCTCCGGATCGTGACAACGCGGGCGCCGGGGATGATCCCCTGCCTGATCCGCGAAATTCAGGCCGCGGAACGCCCGGTGGTCCTGGTCCCGGAATCCTTCACCCTGGCCTGTGAAACCGAAATCGTGAACCGGAGCGCGGAACACGGTATTTTTGACCTGCCCATCTTTTCGCCCTCCTCCCTGATCCGGGAGATCCGCGAGCTGACGGGCCGCGGACGGCGGAAGGCCATCCCCGCCGACGGGCAGAACATGATGATCGCCCGGGTGCTGCATCACCGGAAGGAAGACCTGAAGTATTACCGGGATTCCGTCGCCCAGCCCGCGCTGGCTCACCGGATCGCGAGTCAGATCAACGATTTCACCCGGGCGCGGCTGACGCCGGGCGTTCTGCAGAGTTTTGAACCCTCCACCCGCCGCGCGAAAGCAAAAGTTGACGATCTGGCCCTTATCTGGGAAGAATATCAGACGCTTCTGGGCGACAGCTATGAGGATGTCGCGGGGCAGTGGCTTTCCGCGCTGGATCATCTCGGCGACAGCGGGATCCTGAAGAACGCGCGTCTGGTGATCTGCGGATTTGACTACATCACCCACGATCTTCTGAACCTGATCCGCGCAGCGGTTTCCGGCGGATCTTCTCCGGCCGGGATCGTCATCTGCCTCATCAGTGACAGCGTCGGACCGGACCGGGAGATCTTCCGCTCCGCTGACAGTTCGGTACAGTCCCTGGTCAATTACCTTGAAAATCATCTTTCCCTGCCCTTTTCCGTCGAACAGGAGACACTCAGTCCCGTGACGGATCCAGGCATCGCCTATGTGGAAAAAACGCTGTACGCCACCGGCGCCTTCACCCATGCCGGGAACCGGGAAAATGCCGCCGCGGATCTGGACCGGACGGAGATTCCGGATCTTGCCCGCGTCCGCGCGTACTACGCGAAGAATTCCTCCCTGGAATGCCAGCATGCCTGCCAGACGCTGATCGAATGGCACCGGAAGGGGATCCCGTGGGAGGATATGGCCGTCGCCGTCTGCGATCAGGATACCCTGCCCTCCCTGCTTCCGCTGACGCTGTCCGCCGCGGGGATCCCTTTCAACGCAAAGCAGGACCGGCCGATCCTGATGAGCGGATACGCGCAGTATTTCCTGTCCCTGCTGCGGATCCTCCGGCTCAATTTCTGTAAAAACGACGTTCTCCGGTTATTGAAGACCGGTTTTTCCGGACTTGCCGAAGAGGATGTTCTGAACATGGAAAACTATGTCAGAAAGCACGGCATCCACCGGAACCGGTGGCTCCGGCCCTTCCATATCCCCGAAGCGGGAAACGAAAAAGATACAGCGGAGCGAATGGAAGCGCTGCGGCAGCAGATCACAGAGCCGATCCTCGCGCTCCGGCAGCAGCTGTCGGAAAAAAACTGCACCGGAAAGCAGGCGGCCGAGCTCCTTTTCCGCTTCGTCACGGAGCGCGGCGTTTATGACCGGCTCCTGGCGCAGGAGGAAGTCTTCGCCAGGGAAGGCGACGACCTGGGGATCGACCGGAACCGTCAGGTCTGGACCGCCGTCAACGGTCTGCTGGATTCCCTTGCCGTCTTCGTCGGGGACGAGCCGCTGCCGATGCGTGACCTGTGCAACATGCTGGAAGCCTCCCTGGCCTCAAAATCCATTAAATCCCTGCCCCAGCTTTCCCATGCCGTCACGGTCGCGCCGCCGCAGATGTTCTTCTCTTCCGGCGTCCCGTGCATGATCGTTATGGGGCTTCAGGAAACCGAAGCCCCGTCGGGCGGCGGGATCCTGTCCGAAAACGAGCGGATCCAGCTGGAGCGGTTCCTCGCGGAAACCCGTCCCTTCAGCCGGATCGGGCAGTCTGTTCAGGAGCTCGCGGCCCGGCGGAAGCAGGACATCTATCAGGCCGTATCCCTCGCCCGGGAACAGCTGGTCATCTCCTGTTCCGGCACGAAGCCCAACGGCGGGATCCTGACCCGGTCGACCGCGTTCCGGCGTCTGTATGATCTTCTTGCCGAACAGAAGCCGGAAAACATTTCCGGCGGACTCACAGATACCGATATCCGCCCCTTCGCCCCCTCCTTCGCGCTGGAAACAATCGCCGTCCGCCTCCGCGAGGAAAAAGGCCGCGCAGACAGTTTCCTGCGCGGCACATCGGAGGAAGACATCCTATGGCAGGACGCGCTCGCCGCGCTATACCGTTCAGAACAGTGGAAGGAGAAAACCCGGGGCGTTCTGGACGGGCTTCATCTCACCGCCGTTCCGGGAAGGATCCCCCGGGATCAGGCCGCCCGTCTGTATCAGGGACGCGCCCTGTCCATTTCCCGTATTGAGTCTTTCAGCTCCTGCCCGTGGAAACACATGCTGCAGTACGGACTTGACCTGTTCCCCTCCGCGGACTTCCGCTTCGGATCCAACGAACAGGGAAGCTTCAACCATGACGTCATCCGCCTGTTCCTGAACGAGGCTATGAAGCAGCCCGAATGGCCGGATCTTTCCGAGCGGCAGCAGAATCTGATCCTGAACCGCGCGCTGGCATTGCGGGCAAAGGACTGGGAGGGCGGGATCCTTCGCTCCGACATTCTTCACCGCTATCAGGGTCACGCGATGATCCGGGGACTCCGTACCTCCGTAACCCAGATGATGCGCGCCTTCCGGCAGCCGGATCATTTTCTGCCCGAGGCGGTGGAGGTCCCTTTCGGCATGGCGGACGCGGATGCCCCGATCCGTCTGCCGGCGCTTCCGATCCGGCTGTCCGACGGTTCCGAGATCGGCTTTTCCGGCAGGATCGACCGAATTGACCGGCTCAGTACGCCGGACGGGAAAACCTACTTCATGATCATCGACCACAAGATGTCCTCCCGGGATGTCCGCCAGAATTCCCTTATCTCGGGACTTCAGCTGCAGTTGCCACTGTACATCCGGGCCGCCGGAAACGGACTCGAAAACTGGGAGCCGGCCGGCGGAGTCTATCAGCCCGTCCGGAACGTCATCGCGGAAAAAGAGGGCGAGGAAGCGCTCCTGGCCCAGACCGAAAAGGATCTCAGGTCCTCCGGCGTCATCCTGGACGATCCCCGGATCCTGAAAGCCATCGCGCCTGTCAGGACCTCCAAAAAATCCGAAACCAACGATACCATCAGCACCGTTTCAGGCGAAACGCTGCAGAACGTACAGGATTGCTCCGTCAGCGTCATAGCCGCTCAGACGGAAAGGATCTTCAGCGGAGCAGCGGAGCGGGATCCCCTGCAGGACGGGGAACACTCTCCCTGTGAATACTGTGATCACGCGGACGCCTGCACCTTTGACGGCACGCTGCCGGGATGCCGGATCCGCGCCCTGGACCATAAGCACCGGCTGGACCTGACAGAACCGGCCGGCATCAGATAAAGGAACCGGAAGGAGGAAAAGAGATGCCTGATTTCAACGCTGCTCAGCGCGCCGCCATTGACGCGCAAAATCAGAATATCCTCATCTCCGCCGCCGCCGGTTCCGGCAAGACGACCGTCATGGTGCAGAAGATCATCGAAACGCTGATCCGTGATCCGGAATCGTCCATCTCCCAGTTCCTGGTCATCACCTTCACCCGGGACGCGGCGCAGAACATGAAGGACAAGCTGCGCACTCTGCTGGAAAACGTCTCCCGGGAGGGTACGGAAGCCGCTTCCCGGGCTCTGGGAGAAATCGAGACCGCAAGCATCAGCACCATCCATTCCTTCTGCACCCAGCTGCTGAAGGAGTACAGCGATAACACCGGCATCACCGTAAACCCCCGCATTCTCAAAGAGACCGAAAAAAAGCGCATGCTGGACGAATGCTTCACGGACGCCGTGGAAACCGTGATGGGAGCCGGCAGCCCGTACACCAAGGCCGACCGGCTCGCTGCCGACGCGATCCTGTCCGCCTTCGGGGCGGAAGAGCTGGCGGAGATGGTCCGGAGCCTGTACGATGTCCTGACAGGGATCCCCGATCCTTTCGACTTTCTGTCCCGGATCGTCAGCGAACCTCCGACGGAACTCTGGAACCGGGAGATCCTGAACGCCGTGGAACTGGATCTGACGAAGATCGGCGAAGTGCTGCGGCAGGAAAGCGATCTGATGAACGATCCGCTCGCGCTGGACGTCTATGAGCCGATCCTTGAAAGCGACCGGCAGATCACGGAAAGTCTTTCGGAAGCCTATTCACATACGGATTCCGCGGAAAAAAAGCGCGCGCTGCTGATCTCTGCCGCCGACGCGCTGAGCAGCGCCCCCATCCTCCGAAAGCTGGACGGTCCCACCCATGACTGGAAAAAGCAGATGGACGGCACGCGGGGCGAACTGAAGGGAGCCACAGGGCTCCTGCGCGCTGCCGCCAGCCGGATCGAATCCGTTCTGGATGAAAAAAACATCCGCCTCAACGCGATCATTCAGCAGGAACTTCGCGGGCTGGAAGTCCTGCTGCGGGAAACCGCGGCCCAGTACGAACGGCAGAAACTCGAGGCCGGGGCCATCGACTACGCGGATATGGAGCAAACAGCCTACCGGATTATCTCCGATCCGGACAAGCGGACCGAACTGCTGGCGAAATATAAATACATCTATGTCGACGAATGTCAGGACGTGTCGGGAATTCAGGACGCAATCATCAAATCGCTCACGGGCCCGGGGCATCAGTTCTTCATGGTTGGCGACATCAAACAGTCGATCTACGGCTTCCGCCACGCGGAGCCGGATCTGTTCGAGCAGGAGCGCCGGAGCTATTCGGACAGTGAGGACGCAACGGAGCGCCGGATCTTTTTCATGGATAACTACCGCTCCCGCGCCTCCGTCGTAGAGGCGGTCAACGCGGTGTTCACCGAGGCCATGGACCGGCGCGTCACGGATATGGATTACATTCCCGAGGACAATCTGCGCTGCAATCTTCCCGGGGACAGCGGACCGGTGGATATCATCCTCGTACGGAAAGGCGAAGAGGAAGCCGACAGGCTGGAAGCCCAGTGCGAAGCGGTCGGAAGGTATATCCGGTCGATCCTGGCCACCGCGTCGGAGGCGGGCGGTGAACAGCGCTGGCATTACCGGGATATCGTCATTCTCGTCCGCGCTGCGAAAGGAACCGCTTCCGTCATTGTGGACCATCTGAAAAAAATGCACATCCCCGCGATGTATGAAGGGGTGCCGGATTTCTTCGGGCTGGCGGAAGTCAAAGCTTTCCTGAGCCTGCTGACCGTGATCGACAACCCGCGCAACGACGACGCGCTGGCAGGCACGCTTCTCAACGCTCCGTTCCTTTTTACCGAAAGCGAACTGGCTGCCGTACGGCTGGAAAAGCATGAACACGTACCCTTCTATGAAGCGTTCGAGCTTTGCGCCGGACGGAGGGAAAAAACCATTGACCTCCGCTGCGGACAGGCAGCGGACATGCTCGCGGTCTGGCGGAAGATCAGCGAAAATATGCCCGTGCCGGACTTCGTCTGGTGGCTGATGCGGGAAACCGGGATCTATGCCGCCCGGGGCGCCTGCCCGGACGGGAAAGCCCGTCAGTTCAATCTGGATATGCTGTATCAGCGGGCGCTGGACAGCCAGCAGACGGGCTGCACACGCCTGTCGGATTTCGTTTGCGACCTGCGCGAGTCGCGGGAAACAAGACAAAGCGACGGCGACGATCATCCGGCGATGGGCGCCGGCGACGATTTCGTCCGCGTGATAACAATGCACAAAAGCAAGGGGCTGGAATTCCCTGTCGTTATCCTGATGGATCTGCAAAAGTCACTGATCAGAAAAGCGGGCAACGGCCCGCTCCTGACGCATGTCAGCAGCTCCGGCGACGCGCTGGGACTCTATCTGCCCGCCATTCCCCCGCGCCGGAACTGCAAAATGCATTCGCAGGGCCGGGAGGCCTTCTCGCTTCAGGCAAAACGCAAAGACATCTCCGAAGGCACCCGGCTGCTATATGTAGCCATGACCCGCGCGCGGGAAAGGCTCTGTCTCGTCGGTTCCGTAAAGGACGGAGAGGAGCGGCTCTGGTACAGCGATATCCGCGCCTACCGGATCTGGAACACCCGGAGCATGCTGGATATGATCATGTCCGCCGCAGTCCGTGAGATTCCGGATCTTCCCGAAATTGGAGAAACACGGGAATGCCGGCCCTGGCGGATCACCTGCACGGAAGGAAAAGCCATTGAGGAGCCGGAGATATTCGAAGCAGAGGAAGACGTGGATTTGAACCGGATCCTGGAAAGCGGCCGTCCATCCGGGATGTATCTTCCGGAAAATCTTCCCCAGGAACCGCTAAAAACCAGCGTGACCACGCTGAGCGCGCAGGAAACGGTACACTCGGAGGAAGACAGCGAGGAAACGGTGGAGGATAAAAGGAAACCGGAATCCTCCGTACGGACCTTCCGGCTCAGTTCCGTCCCCGCCGCGCCGGCCTTCCTGGAGGAAACAAAAGCGGACGCCGTCAGCGGCGGCACCGCCGCGCACCGCTTTCTGCGGCTGATCCGTCTCGACCTTTTCCGGCGGGAAGGCGTTGACGCGGAACAGACGGTCCGGCAGGAAGCGGAACGGATGCGGGCGGAAGGGATCCTTTCGGAGGAGGAAGCCGGAATGCTCCGGCTCCGCGGAATCGCGTCCTTCTTGAAAAGCGATCTCGGACAGCGGATGCTCCGAAGTGATACGGTCCGCCGAGAGGTCTCCTTTACCATGCGGATCGATCCGCAGAAGCCGACGCTGGTTCAGGGGATCATCGACTGCGTCTTCCGTGAAAACGGAAAGTGGATCCTGGTCGACTACAAAACCGACCGTGACACCGACCCCACCACCTTCGTCCCGCGGCACGAAGTCCAGATGAACTGGTACCGGAAGGCGCTGGAGCGGCTGACCGGCACAGAGGTCGGTGAAATGTGGCTGTTCGCCCTTCGCGCCGGCGAAGCGTATCCTGTGGAAGCCCGGTAACCGCGGCACGGTCTGTCCATTTCAATCCCTTTATGTTATAATTCGGACAAAGCATCAGACAAAGGAGGATTCTTCCATGAAAGGCATCATTCTCGCGGGCGGCGCCGGTACGCGGCTTTATCCGCTGACCATGGTCACAAGCAAACAGCTGCTGCCGGTATATGATAAACCGATGATCTATTATCCTCTGGGGACCCTGATGCTGGCGGGCATCCGGGATATCCTGATCATTTCCACCCCGACGGACACGCCGCGGTTTGAAGCGCTGCTGGGCGACGGGAGCCAGTTCGGAATCTCCCTGCACTATAAGGTTCAGCCCTCTCCGGATGGGCTGGCCCAGGCCTTCCTGCTTGGCGAGGAATTCATCGGAAACGACGCCTGCGCGATGGTCCTCGGCGACAATATCTTTTACGGCAACGGCTTCCGGAACGTCCTGAAAGCCGCCGTGAACAATGCAGAAAACGGCCGTGCGACCATTTTCGGATATTATGTGACGGATCCGGAACGTTTCGGCATCGTGGAATTTGACCGGAACGGAAAAGTGATCTCCGTTGAGGAAAAGCCGAAAAACCCGAAGAGCAACTACTGCATCACCGGGCTGTATTTCTATCCGAAGGGCGTATCCTCTCTGGCACACGAAGTGAAGCCGAGCGCCCGGGGCGAGCTGGAGATCACCACGCTGAACGATCTGTATCTGAAACAGGAACTGCTGGATGTCCAGTTGCTTGGCCGCGGATACGCCTGGCTGGATACCGGCACCATGGACAGCCTCGTGGAGGCGGCCGATTTTGTCAGGATGATCCAGAAAAGGCAGAGCATCGTGATCTCCGCTCCGGAAGAAATCGCCTATGTTAACCGTTGGATCGACCGGGACACGCTCCGGGAAAGCGCGGAAAAGTACGGCAAGAGTCCGTACGGAGCGCATCTGAAAGCAGTCGCCGACGGCAAGGTCATGTACTGAACAACTGCCGACAGACTGTCGGGAACTTTCTTACGAAGTAACGGAAAAGCCTATGCGTATTGTAACCCTGATCGAAAACACACCCGGGAACAACGGCTGCGCCTATGAGCACGGCCTGAGTCTGTATATCGAAACCGGATGCCACCGGCTGCTGCTGGACACCGGCGCCACCGACGCCTCCCTGCGCAACGCGGAACGGCTCGGGATCGACCTGACAAAGGTCGACACGGTCATCCTGAGTCACGGACACTATGACCATACCGGCGGCGTGACAGCCTTCGCGGCCATCAACCCGCGGGCGGTCATCTATCTCCGGAAAAACGCGGACGGACAGTTCTGCCACGGAGAAAAATATATCGGGATCGACCGTTCGATCCTGTCCCTTCCGCAGCTCCGGACCGTCGAAGGGGATCTCCGGATCGACGAGGAGCTCAGCCTGTTTACCAACGTCACCGGACGCCGGCTCTGGCCGGAAAGCAACCTGGAGCTCTCCCGTCTGGAACCGGACGGCTCCCCGAAGCAGGACGATTTTTCCCACGAGCAGTACCTCGTTCTGCACAGCGAAGGGCGGTATCTGCTCCTTTCCGGCTGCGCCCATAACGGCATTCTGAATATTCTGGACCGGTACAGGGAGATCTGGCACAGGGATCCGGACACGGTCATCTCCGGTTTTCATATGAAAAAAAACGGCGAATATTCCGACGCGGAGATCCGTACCGTCCGGAATGTCGCGACGGAACTCCGGAAAACCGGTATTCTCTTTTACACCGGCCACTGCACCGGCGAGCCCGCCTATGAGATCATGGCGGAGATCATGGGAGAACGCCTGCGGCATCTCCGCAGCGGAGAGGAAATCGAAGCATACCATGGTTGAAAAACGAAACATCACGATTTATGACATTGCCAGAGAAGCCGGAGTATCCCCGGCGACGGTATCCCGGATCCTGACCGGGAACGCATCCGTACGGCCGGAAAAGCGGGATCGTGTAAACGAGATCATCCGGAAATATCAATTCCGGCCCAACGCAATGGCCCGGGCGCTGAGCGAAACGCGCACCCGCTTCATCGGCATGATTTCCGCCGATGTCAGTAATTCCTACTATCACAGTCTTTTCACCGCCTGCACCAACGCCGCGGAAAAGCACGGATATTCCATCCTGTTGTTCAATACCATGTCCCGGACTGAGCTGGAGGATGTGGCTGTCAGCCGGATGATTGAGCAGCGCGTGGACGCGATCATCATCGCCGGCGGCCGGATCGATCTGGATCAACCGGACGGGGCCTTCATCGGCATGCTTCGCTCCACCGTCGGCCATACCCCCGTCATTGTCGCGTCCCGCAGTCCCCTGCCCGAGGTTCCCGGAGTCGCGGCGGATCATGAAAAAAGCATGGATCTGGCCCTGCGGCACCTGATTGCCCTGGGCCACCGGGAGATCGGTTTTGTCTACACCGGAAAACAGTTTTACATCACACGGGAAATGCTGGACCGCTTTTACGCCGTCATGACGGAATGCGGTCTTCCGATCCGGCCGGAATGGATGATCGAGGTCCCGGATTACGATATCGATTCCGGACGCGCGGGCGCCGACCGGTTGCTGGCGCTGGGAAAAAAGCCGACGGCGGTCCTGGGACTCAACGATATGATTTCGGTCGGCCTGCTGAAGGGGCTGACCGACCGCGGCATGCGGATTCCGGAACAGATGAGCCTGATGAGCTTTGACGATACCTATATCACGGGATTGCCGACCCCCGGAATTTCCTCCGTGGACTATGACTATGACCTGTTCGCCGGAAAGCTGATCAATACCGCGCTGTCGCTTGCCGAAGGAAACGAGGTTCCGCGCCAGCAGCTGATTGTACCCTCCATTAAAGTGAGAGCCTCCTGTTCTGCTCCGAATTGTTCATTCTGACCATAAACAATGTCAATCTGGCCATTGTTTGACCATTTTATTCATGTTATAGTTTTTACAGTGATTGTCGTTGCATCTTTTATTTGGATATTCAGTTTTGAAACCGGTTTCAAAACTGCCGGGCTGTTGACGGCGGCCCCGGTTCGATTCCCCGGAAGAAAGGAATGAGCCCCATGAAGCGGCAAACTGTCATCAACGCACCTCTGCCGGTCACGGTCAGGAAACCCGGCTTCTTCCGCCAGGTCAAAAAGAGCTGGGTGCTGATCCTGATGTGTCTGCCGGCGATCGTGTTCTTCTTTATCTTCTCCTACATGCCCATGCCGGGGGCTTACATCGCATTTACCAACTTCCAGTACAACAAGGGCATTTTCGCGAGTCCCTTCGTCGGACTGACCAATTTCAAGTTCCTGTTCACCTCCGGTCAGCTGGGCCTGCTGCTGAAGAATACCGTTCTGTACAACATCGCGTTCATTGTGCTGGGCAATATCATTCAGCTGGCCTTTGCTATCATGCTGAACGAAGTCCGGAGCAAGGGCTTCGTCAAGATCACCCAGAGCATGATGTTCCTGCCCTATTTCATTTCCGACGTGCTGGTGAGCCTGCTGGTCTACAATCTGCTGAACTACGATTACGGCTTCTTGTCCAACCTGGTCCGGAACTGCGGCGGCGTGATGCCGAAGATCTACCAGAACGCCGGCATCTGGCCGACAGTCATCATTCTGGTGAACATCTGGAAGGGGACGGGGTACGGCACGGTGGTCTACTTCGCCGCCA
This sequence comes from uncultured Clostridia bacterium, assembly GCA_937906775.1. Taxonomy (GTDB): domain Bacteria; phylum Bacillota; class Clostridia; order Christensenellales; family Aristaeellaceae; genus Aristaeella. Next base: position 11,950 of record CALCUD010000127.1, on the reverse strand, counting down.
TCACCGGAATCGACACCTCTATGATGGAAGCGGCGCAGATCGACGGGGCCAACGGCTGGCAGCGCATCCGCTATATCACGCTGCCCTGCCTGAAGCCCACGGTCGTGATCCTGTTCCTGTTCGCCATCGGCGGCATCCTGAAGGGCAACTTCGGCCTGTTCTACAACCTGGTCGGCAACAACTCCGTCCTGTTCAACACGACGGATATCATTGAAACCTACGTCTACCGCGCGATGATGAACAACTTCAACTTCGCCCAGAGCAGCGCCGTCGGCCTGTTCCAGAGCGTGGTCGGCTTCTTCATCGTGCTGGGCGCGAACGCAATCGTCAAAAAACTCGAGCCTGAAATGGCCCTGTTCTGACGGGAAGGAGGTGCTGAACGTGCGAAACAAGATGTCTGTGAATGCTCCGGCAAATCCGCATGATCATCCGACCCGGGTGAAGATTGACCGGTCCGACCGGATCATCCGCGGGATAACCTATGTGATCGTGGCGATCTTCGCCTTCTTCTGTGTCATGCCCTTCTGGATGGTGGTCGCCTCCTCCTTCTCCTCCGAGGCGGCGATCCGGCGCAGTGGCTTCACGCTCTGGCCCACTGAGGTGGATACCTACAGCTACTTCCTGCTGTTCCGCTCCCCGGATCAGATGATCGGCGCCTATATCGTCACCATCTGCCTCACGGTGGTCGGGACGCTGATCGGCCTGTTCATCGTCTCGATGACGGGCTACGCGCTGCAGCGGCCGGACTTCCCGTTCCGCAACGGCATTATGTTCTATATCTACTTCACCTCGCTGTTCTCCGCGGGTCTGGTACCCTTCTATCTGCTGATTACGCAGACGCTGAACCTGCGCGATTCCTACTGGGCGATCCTGCTGCCGCTGCTGGTCATCCCCTGGTTGATCGTCCTGATGAAGAACTTCGTCAAGGATATCCCGCACGCGATCACCGAATCCGGCAAGATCGACGGGGCCAACGACTTCACGATCTATGTGCGGCTGATTCTGCCGAGCATGAAGCCCGCGCTGGCGACCATCGGGCTGTTCCTCGCGCTGGGGTACTGGAACGAATGGTATTACTCCTCCCTGTTCCTGACCTCAAAGGTGGAATACCGGCCCCTGCAGTACCATCTCTACAATGTCATCAACAAGGTGGCGAGCCTGAAGAACTCCGTCGCCGGCTCGAACGTCGTGATCGAGAACCTTCCCGGCGAAACGCTGAAGATGGCAACGGCCGTGATCGCCACGGGCCCGATCATCCTTCTGTATCCCTTCGTGCAGAAATACTTCGTGGCCGGCCTGACCGTCGGCGCCGTCAAGGGTTGATTCAAACAGCCCGCATGGCTGTTGAATAAATTAAAAAGGAGGAATCCACCCATGAAGAAACTGATTTCCCTGTTTCTGGCTCTGGTGATGGTGGCGGGCCTGATGCCCGTGTTCGCATCCGCCGAAGAGCCCGTCACCCTGACCTATCTGGTCACCGGCGACATCCCCACCAACCGCACCGATGAGGTGCTCGAGCTGATCAACCAGAAGCTGATTGAAAAGGTCGGCGCCAAGCTGGAGATCCGCTGGATCGAGTGGACCAACTGGACCACGATGTACAACATGGCCATTGCCATGCAGAACGGTGACATCGACCTCGTCGGCACCGCGACCGACTGGCTCGACGCGTGGCCGAACTCCCAGAAGGGCGGCTTCATGCCACTGAGCGAGGAAATGCTGAAGGAAAACGCACCCCTGACCTGGGCCGCTGTTCCCGCCGATCACTGGGACAAGTGCAAGTTCAACGGCGAGATCTACCTGATCCCCGAAGATCAGTACGCGCAGTGGACCAACCACGGCTTCATGTACCGCGGTGACTGGGCCAAGGCCGCCGGTCTGGAGAACGGTGTTCACAGCTGGGATGACCTGGGCAAGTACTTCCAGTACGTCAAGGACAACATGCCTGATGTGGTTCCGTGGGACGCGGACGGCAACGGTTCCTCCTACAGCCAGCAGATGGCCGGCGGCTGGCAGACCAGCCACACCCCCAACGTCTACATCGAAGGCATGGGCGTTGACCTGTTCTACGGCAACTCCGCCGAAGATCCCTATCACCTGAGCCGTTACTACCTCGAGGGCGACGAGCTGGTGAACTTCGCCAAGACGATGAAGTCCTGGGCAGATGCCGGCTACTGGCGCACCGACGTGCTGAACTACACCGGCGACCAGGCTGCTCTGATGAAGGAAGGCGTCAGCGGCGCCCGTCAGCATCATACCGAAACCTGGACAGGCTTCCGCACCGAGATGGAAGTTGCGCAGCCCGGTTCTGACCTGGGATTCTTCTGGTTCGGCGAAGAGCAGGGCAACGTGGTCTCCCTGAACATCACCCACGGCGCCATGGCGATCGCCTCCTCCTGCAAGTATCCCGAAAAAGCCCTGCAGGTTTATGACCTCCTCCGCAACGATCCCGAAATCTACCGTCTGATGATGTACGGCATCCCGGATGAAATGTACACGATTGACGAGAACGGCTACCTGGTCCGCCCCGAAGGCTGGGACGAAGCGGTTATGGGCTGCACCTTCAACTGGTGGTGGGGCCGCAACGACGAACTCGGCCTGCGTGCTTCCGACCGTGACTGGGAAGAAATCGACAAGCTCTACGCTGTCTACGCCGAGAAGTCCGTTGTCTATCCCTACGGCCAGTTCATCTTCGACCGTACCCCCGTTTCCGCTCAGCTGGATAACCTGTCCAACATCTACAATACGTATATGCCGCAGATCGTCTTCGGTATGTGCGCCGATCCCGAAGCCTATGTCGCCGAGTTCCGTACTCAGCTGCAGGCTGCCGGCATCGAGGATGTCATGACCGAGATCCAGAATCAGCTGGACGCTGTATACGCCAAATAATCCCGAAAGATCCCATATCAGCGGGACCGTCCGCGTACTTCCGTACGGGACGGTCCCGTTTCAAAATCAGCCCAATTCATCAGGAAGAGGTATACGATATGTCACAGAAGATCCTGCTCCATCAGGACTGGCGATTCCTGGCCGCAGACGATCCGGCGGCGGATTATATGGGATATGACGATTCCGCGTGGAAACGCGTCACACTGCCTCATGACTGGGCCGTGGAATATCCTTTCAGCAGGAACCATTCCAGCGGAACCGGGTACCTGCCGGGCGGCACCGCGTGGTACCGGAAACATTTCAGTCTTCCCGAAAATATCGGTAAAAAAAAGACGCGGATTGTTTTCGGCGGCGTCTACAAGCACGCGAAAATCTGGATCAACAGCTACTATCTGGGTTCGTGGGCGTACGGTTATTCAACCTTCTCCTTCGATATCAGCCCGTTTGTCCGGCCCGGCGAAAACGTTGTCTGCGTCCGGGTGGAACACAATGATGTGGCAGATTCCAGATGGTTCACCGGCAGCGGCATATATCGGGATGTAAGCCTTGTCATTTCAGATCCGGTCTGTTTCCGGGAATACGGCATCTATGCCGTGAACCGCAAAGCAACGGAAAAAGCCGCGGAACTTTCTGTCGCCTATGAAACAGAGGGCGCGGATTTCGCGACCTTCCGGCTGATCGACCGCGAAGGCCAGACCGTTGCTTACACCTCTTCAGATACATCCTCCGGAACTGTAACGCTCCGGGTCGCGAACCCCGAGCTCTGGCGTCCGGAAAATCCCGTTCTCTATACCCTCCGCTGTGAGACGGGCAGAAACGGGATTGTCACCGATACGGAGGAGATCCCGACCGGTCTGCGGGTATTCCGCTTTGATCCCGATCTCGGTTTCTTCCTGAACGGTGTGAACATGAAGCTGAAGGGCGTCTGCATCCATCACGACGCCGGAACGCTCGGCGCCGCCGTACCGAAAAGCGTATGGGCCCGCCGCCTGAAAAAGCTGAAGGAATGCGGCTGCAACGCGATCCGCACGGCGCACAATCCGCCGGATCCCCTGCTGCTCGATCTGTGCGATGAAATGGGATTTCTCGTCATGGATGAAGCGTTTGACGAATGGGAAGGCTGCAAAAACAAATGGTGGCAGGGTCACAACGTATATCCTCCGAAGCATTACGGCTACGCGGAGGACTTCCCGCAGTGGCACCGCGCGGATCTTGAAACCATGATACGGAGAGACCGGAATCATCCGTCCGTGATCCTGTGGAGTATCGGAAACGAAATCGATTATCCGAACGATCCGTATGTCACGCCCCTGTTCAATGAGGTGCTTGGCAACAATGACGCCAACAAGCCTCTGCAGGAGCGCCTGTACGACGTCAGGCGTCCGGACGCCTCCCGTCTCGTGACCGTGGCGAAAGAACTGACGGAAACTGTACATCAGCTGGATAACTCCCGTCCCGTCACCAGCGCCATGTCCTTTCCCGAACTCTCCACCCGGACCGGTTTCTCCGGAACGCTGGACCTGCTGGGATACAATTACCGGGAAAAATACTATGACGAAGACCATCTGCGTTTCCCGGACCGCGCCATTCTGGGCAGTGAAAACAGCACCTCGGCGGAAGCATGGTTCGATGTTGAGGACCGCGAATTTATCTCCGGACAGTTTCTCTGGACAGGCATCGATTTTCTGGGCGAGTGTCCCGGTTGGCCCGTCCGGATCTCACAGGCCGGTCTGCTGAATCTGGCCGGATTCGAAAAACCGCTGTTCTACCTGCGAAAAGCGCTCTGGACGAAACAGCCCAGCGCGAAACTGGCCGTAGGAAAATCCGCCTCTCCGTGGGAGCAGTCCTTCTGCTGGAGCGGTACGGAAGGCGAAATGCTGACCGTATCCTGTTATACCAATCAGCCGGAGGCTGCTTTGTATCTGAACGGCGTTCCCGTCGGCACCCGTCCTGCAGGGAGAGCAAACGGATATCAGGCCCGTTGGGAGCTGCCGTACGCCGCGGGTGAACTGACCGTGCACGCCGGAGAAGCATCCGACCGGCTCATAACGCCCGGAAAAGCCGTCTCCGTTCAGATCCTTCCGGACAGAAACATCCTCCGGGCCGGAGAGTACGATATCGCACAGCTGGAAATCCGGCTTCTGGACGAAGCCGGCGAGCCGGCCGCCGCGGATGACCGCTCCCTGTTTGTTCAGGTGCTCGGAGACGCGAAGATCCTCGGAATGGAAAACGGAAAGCCCGACGATCTGACTCCTTACAGTGAACCTTTCCGTTCCACCTTCCGCGGGCGGATGATCGTTTATATCAGATCCGGAGTATTGCCCGGACCGGTAACAGTTTCTGTTTTTGACCGGGAAGGCGATCTGCGGAGCCAATGCACCCTGCAGATCAGCAGCGTCGGCTGACACCGTCTGCTTCGGAAACAGTTCGGAACAGCAACAGGGGGACGGATCAAAAGATCCGTCCCCCTGATTTCATTCCGCAGATTGCGTCATTCGGCGATAAACGCGGTCGCAATCAGATCGATCCCGCTTATGATGATAGAGATCCCCATCATGACGCTCATCGTGAACAGCGCGGTAATGGGATCCATAAAGCACAGAATACCCAGAACCAGCATCAGAATGCCCATAAACAGCAGGGCGCCCCAGCTGCGGCCGATCTCACGCAGCTGCAGCCGCGCGGTACGGACTTCGGACGTTTCGTCCCCTCCGGCCGGTTTTTCCGCGTCCGTCTTCAGGCGACGGATACGGAAGGCATCGATGATCCGGATGATACCGATCACGATCATCCAGATCGCGATAAAAGTCACCAGTGTGATGGAAACCTGCAACTGAAGCAGACTGTCGCTCAGCAGGAAAGCGCCCAGCAGGAAGGAAAAAACGCCCGCCCAGAACAGCAGCCCGTCGGAGTTGCCTTCCCTTTTCGTATGGATCCAGGAGATCAGGTTGCCGATGCCCTCCGCAATCATCACGATGCCCAGAAACAGACCCGGCAGCGTCGCTGTCGCCGCGGGAACATGGATACAGGTCGCACCGGTCCCAATCATCAGAAAGCCCAGAATAACAGCAAGAATCCTCATAGATTTTTCCTCCGGGAAGAAACTGGTCATATCATAACACGGTCCCGGCGAAATGTCCATTCATCTTGAACATCACGGGCCGTTCTTTTATAATACAAACGAAAAAAGGACCGAAGAGGAATAAACGGATGGCAAAGATCACGGAAATCACGGACCGGAATGATCCGGCGCTGGACTTTTTCAGGCGGACAGACGCGCAGCTGCGTATGAAACAGCATCCGGACGAGGCAATGTTCGTGGCGGAAAGCGCGAAGGTGGTCCGGCTGGCGATGGACGCAGGAATCGAGCCGGTAGCCTTTCTGATGGAGCGAAAACATATCGCCGGTCAGGCGGCCGGGGTTTTGGCCCGTTGCCCGGAAGATCTTCCGGTCTATACAGGCGAGCGCGAAATTCTGGGCGATACCGTCGGGTATTTCCCCGACCGGTGCATTCAATGCGTCATGCGGCGTCCGGCTCCGCTGAACGCCGAAGATATTCTGCGCACCGCCGAACGGGTGGCTGTGGTCGAAGCGGTAACAGATACGACAAACCTCGGCGCGGTGATCCGTTCCGCGGCAGCGCTGGGTATGGACGCGGTCCTGCTGACTCCCACCTGCTGTGACCCGCTGAACCGCCGCAGCGTACGCGTCAGCATGGGAACAGTATTCCAGCTGCCCTGGGCCAGGATCGGCACAAGTGAAAACGAATGGCCCGAAAAGGGTATGACCCTGCTGAAGGAATACGGATTCACCACAGCGGCGCTGGCGTTGAAGGAGGATTCCGTCACGCCGGACTGTCCCGAACTGAAACGTGCCGGAAAGCTGGCGCTGATCCTCGGCACGGAGGGCGACGGTCTCACGCACGGAACGATCGCGCGATGCGATTATACCGTCATGATCCCCATGAGCCGCGGCGTGGATTCCCTGAACGTCGCCGCAGCCGGCGCGGTCGCGTTCTGGGAGCTGGGAAAGCACTGGCAGACCCGGGACGGTGTCCTGAACGCGGACGGCGAGCTGATCCGGAAAGCACCGGCCGGGGAAGAAAGCAAAGAATCCCCGCAGGAGAGATTGGAGAGAGACAAAACATGATCCGGAACATTGTTCACGATCCGATGCTGCTGGCAATCCCTTCCGAAGAAGCGACCGCGGCAGATCTGCCTGTCGCGTCGGACCTCCTGGACACGCTGCGCGCCCACGCGGAAGAATGCGTCGGAATGGCTGCGAACATGATCGGCGTCCGGAAGCGGATTATCGCATTCTGCGTCGGTCCCCTGCAGATGATCCTGCTCAACCCGGTCATTGTGCGCTGCTCCGGGGAATTTACAACCGAGGAAGGCTGTCTTTCCCTCTCCGGGGGGCCGCGGAAGGTCCGGCGCTACCGGAATATCGAAGTCGCGTATCAGGACGAAAAGATGATGAAAAAGCACAATACCTTCACCGGATGGACCGCGCAGATCATCCAGCACGAGATCGATCATTGCAACGGAATTCTCATCTGACCGTTTCCGGCATAAAGCAGAAACTCATCAGATATGGCATACCGTTTGGCCGTTCCTGATCCGTTCCTCCAGTTCCTCCAGCGATTTCAGGCCGCTCAGCGCGTCATATGAGGTAACGGCGCAAGCCCCCTCCGCGGCGGCCAGAGCAACGCAGCTTTCCGGACCCTTTCCCCGCAGGACCGCTGTAAGAAAAGCGGCGATACAGGTATCTCCGGCACCGGTTGCCGACCGGACGGTTTCCACGCGGAAACAGGGCTGACGCCCGCCTCTGCCCGCCCAGCGGGCGACATCCAGCGAAAGGCGGCCGCCGGTTTTCCGAAGGGATTCTTCTCCCGCAGTCCGCCAGACCATTCCCGCCTTTCCGCATTTGATGACCGCTGTTTTACAGCCCATCGCCATCAGGCGGTCCAGCAGCGGCTCCGCCTCATCCGGGATGCCCGGCCGCTCCGTCATATCGCCGCCGGACGCGCTCAACCGGCTGTATCTTTCCGGATCCAGCATAAAGCAGAGTTCCTCAAAGCTGGGCAAAAAGAAATCCACCTCCGGCAGAACCTTTTCCAGGATCCTGTTCCAATCCGCCCTGCCGGCGTCCGAATCCGCGTCCACAGCCGCAAGATCAAGGCTGGTGGCAATCCCGCGCGCTTTCACGCGACGGAACAGCGCCGCAAGCTCTTCCCCGTCCCTTTCATACATCCGCCGCATGAGCGGCGGATAGCCGAAATGAAAGAGTACGGCATCTTCCAGCGCTTCCTCCGGCACATCCGCACCGGAAAAAGTATCGTTCGCGCCCGGGCAGTGCAGAAAGATCCTGTCGTTCCCCGGGATCGCCAGAACAACCGAATAGGACGTGGCGCTGTCCGGATCCGTAATGAGGCCGCCGGCGCCGTAACGGCTCAGGATCTGCGCGATCATCCGGCCGAAATCATCGTCTCCGACCTTGCCCAGCAGCGTCACATCATTCCCGAGGATCTTCAGCGCGAGTCCCGTATTCGCAACGCTGCCGCCGGTATGCACATCCGCCTGTTCCATCCGGATCAGCTTTCCCGGGATCAGAAGCTCCTCCGGCTTTCCGCAGCCCCTTCCCTCCGGAAAAACCGGCGTGATGTCGAGGCAGATATGCCCCGCGGCAATCACTTTTCCGTTCACCGTTCCCACCGTCCTTTTCTGATCAGTTCCGTCCCGGATCTCCCCGGCTGTCCGGACTTTCGCAGCAGCCTTCCCCGGTCCGTCCCGGGCGCCGTTTCCCTCCCGCGGGTTCCGGTACATCCGGTATCCGTCAGGAACGATCCGATATGCGCTTGAAGTCCGTAGTAAATTGGGATATAGTGTTGGAGAGATCCGGATCACCGGATCTCACAGAGGAGCTTGATATCATGGATTATGAAACCCTCGCGGAAAACCTGGCGGCAATCTCCGGAGATGTGGGCAACCCTGTAAGCATTCTGGCCAACGCCTCGGCGCTCCTGTGGGACGCGATGCCGGATCTGAACTGGTGCGGTTTTTATCTGACGGTGAACAGCCGGCTGGAACTGGGACCCTTCCAGGGGAAGATCGCCTGTACCGCGATTGATTACGGAAAAGGGGTGTGCGGCACTGCCGCCCTGCGCAACGAAACCGTTCTCGTCCGGGATGTCCATACCTTTGACGGGCATATCGCGTGCGACAGCGCGTCAAATTCCGAGATCGTCGTCCCGCTCCGGAAAAACGGCGGGGTCATCGGCGTGCTCGACATCGACAGCCCGCTGTTCGCACGCTTTGATGAAGCGGATCGCGCGGGGTTGGAACGGTTCGCCGGCACCCTCGAAAAATATCTCTGACCGTGAAAAGAATACCTTCCCCCGGAAGAACGTCCCGGGATCGGGATTCCTCTTCCGGGGGAATTTCTTTATTCTGTCCGTTATTCGGATCTTCTTTTGCGGGCGAGGATCACGCTCCCACCGAGTGCAAGCGTCAGGCACACGGTCCAGAGTGCGACCGGATAGCCGTCTCCCGTCTTGGGCGGAGCAGCCTTGACCGTGAAGTTCGCAACGGCGGAACCGTCCCGGGAAAAAATTCTGATCATATGCCTGCCCGGGCTCAGCTGCCTGACAAGTTCCTTCTTCAGCGTGACGACCGTCGAACCGGATTCGATCTTCATCATATCCTCCGGCATGACCATCCGGTCGATCTCCACGCAGAAATACTTGGAGAAATCCGCGTCGGAAACGAAGCGCGCGCGATGACCGTAAACCACTGTCTGATCCGCGCCTTCGATCATCGTATACTTCACCGGCGTGGGTCTCGGCGTCGGATCATCGCTCCCGGTCGCAAAGACAGCCGCGGGAATCAGGGAAACACAGAGCATGACCGCGAGTATGAAAGTGAAGATCCGTTTCTTCATCCGAAAATCCTCCGTCTGTCCGGCCTGATCGTCCGCCCGGCGCGCTCGCAGGAAGCATCGGCGCGGGAAGAGGCTCAGGCTGACCGTATCAATACAAACTGACAGGATCATTATAAAGAATCCTGCGCATTTTTTCCACTGATACTTTCCGACATTTCTGTGATCCGGTCCTTTTTCCGTAACATTCCGTCCCCGATCCGGTTCCTGAACTGAAAAAGCCTCCCCGTCACAGGAAAGGCTTTACGGACGATGATCCGGAAACGGTCCGGCGGAACAGGATCAATCTTTGACCATAGATTCCGCCATCCATCCGGAATAGGTTATACCGCCGTAGGTAAAACTGATACTGACAAAATAACGTTTCTTTTCCGAATTGTATTCCCTTCCGCCGGTACGGGTCACCGTTGTCCCGTTCGGAATGGAGACCAACCTTTTCCATCCGGACTCCGGCCCCATCCGGACCTGCGCCTTATCGTCAGTTCCCGTATGAACATAACTCCCGCCGATCACCTGATCCAGTTCGTTCATGCTCAGTTCTTTCATATCCGCCATCCGTCATTCCTCCCTTCATTCCTCATTCGGATTCCGGCCGGACCGGAATCTCTTTCACATAATCATACGATGAACTTCCTCCAAGGGTCAATCCCCGGAAGATCCGTCAGAACCGTTATCTGACGGAAGCGCCTTTCTCATCATCGAAAGGCCCGAAAACCGTTCCGGTGCGCCGGGTGAGCCGGGACAGCGCCTGTTCCGCCTCCACGCCCTGCAGAAGCACCGGGGAATAATCGTTGAAATCCGCGTGCGAACTGATCCGAACCGGATAAAAATACAGTTCGCACCCGGTCAGTTCGCCGTCTTCAAAGCGCAGCTCCGCCCGAAGCACCAGCGCGTCGTAATCCTTCGGTTTCCCGTTCCCGCCGAAGGAACAGTTCCCAAGGCTGTACACCACCGGAACCCCGTCCTTTACCTCCACGCCCTGCGCGACATGCGGATGGTGACCGACGATCAGATCCGTCCCCATCGCGATGGCGCGATCCCGGATCTGGATCTGATAACTGTCCGGCCCGTCCGAATATTCCTCCCCGGCATGCATCACCGTGATGACCGCCGCGCAGCCAAGATCCTTCAGGATCGCCATCTGACGGTCATACCGTTTTCCACGGTCTCCGGACAGAGAGCCGGAAACGCCCAGAAATCCGACCGTCAAGCCTTCCTGATTCTTCCAGACCGCCATCTCCTCTGTTCCGAAATGAGCCACGCCCGCACGGTCCAGCGCGTCCTCCGTATCGGCGTACCCGGCGTTCCCGTAATCGCGGGAATGGTTGTTGGCCAGCGTCACACATTCCACACTGCCAAGCGTAAGGATCTCCGTATACGCTGTCTGACCTATAAAGTTGAATTCCTTATCCTCCGGCGGAAGATCCCGGTCCGAAAGAACACCTTCCAGGTTGGCGACAGTGATATCGTCCGTCGCGGTCAGCCGCGTCAGCCCCTGCAGCGGCCAGGCATATCCGTATTGCTCCACCGTCCGCACAAAACCGCGCCCGGCGTTCCGGTACTTCTTCTCCCCGCCGAGCGTACAGTCACCCAGAAATGTCAGAGTCACCGTACCGGAATAGTCTGTCAGCATCCATCCGAGATCCTCCGGAACATCCTTTTCACCGAAGGAATACCAGGTTCCTTCCGCCGGAACCGCTTCCGGAACGCTCAGAATCAGCGCCAGCAGAAGCAAAATTACGCGAAGATGCTTCAAATAACCCGTCCCCTTGTCATGATCTGATGTGCAGAGTATAATAGATATAATATAAATTAGCAACAAGGAGGTCGCCTTATGAATCTGTTCTCCACCGCATTCGCTGAAGAAACCGCCGAGGTTGCCGCGAGTTCCTCTTTCTCACTGATCGATTACCTTTTTATTGCCCTGGGGCTGTATTATATCGTCTGCGGCGTGATGACGATCGCAAAGAAAAAGATCTTTGACGGCACTGCGAAAAGCTATGTCAAATACACCGACGAATCCGTTCAGAAAGCCATGCCCTTCGTAGGTCTGATGGATGTTGTCCTCGGGATCGCTTTCATCTTCTTCGCTGTTCTGAGCCTGGAGCTGATCCCCGCTCTCACG
>CALCUD010000126.1 GCA_937906775.1 uncultured Clostridia bacterium | reverse complement strand
GATGGTACTTGGCTGGTAACGGCCCGGGAGAGTAGGTCGCCGCCGGATTCCAATATTCCTCAGTAGCTCAATGGCAGAGCACCCGGCTGTTAACCGGGTTGTTGTAGGTTCGAGCCCTACCTGGGGAGCCAGAGATCAGGATGAAGATCCTGATCTTTTTCTATGTCCTGATATTTCTTTTTGCATTCACCTGTTGATATATTCTGTTTCCGGTATTTGCGTTTTCGGGCCCGGACTTTACCGGTCGGCGGTAAACAGCTGGAGAGATTTCGCCAGGACCGTCAGATCACTGTGCAGGGAGCGCGGGACCGTGACGGTATACAAACCTTCTTCTGTCTGAATATGGAGGCGTTCGGTCTCCTCGTTTTCCATCCGGACGGACGCGATCCCGGCCAGAGCCGGCCCTGCGACGGTACTGAAGGAATAGCCGTTTCCTTTCAGAACGTTGATGGCGGAAGCCGGATAAATGCTTTGCAAAGTGACCGGGAGACCGGCTTCGGTCTGCCAGTACAGGGTGACGGTTCGGCCGAAACCGCCGGCCAGCGGGAGATCGGCGGTGATCCCGTTGACAAAGGTCATTCCGGAACCGCTCATGAAGCTCAGGACCGGGATCGGAAAATCGGTCAGCAGCTCCGGAAGACCGCCTTCTTCGGATACGTTCACGGCAGGGACGGAGCTCAGGAACGGCTGGCTGACGGGAGCGCTTTTTTCATTCTGGGGCTGGCCGAGGATCAGGCTGAGCCACAGAAGCGCCAGTACCAGCAGGGTCACGGCTGCGCCGAGGATCCGGATCAGAATGCTTCGTGCTTTTTTTATGGGGGCCATGCGTCATAGCTCCTTTCCCGGGAGATCTGTTCTGTTCATTATAATGAAGGGCAATTCCTGTGTCAAACCGCGATTTACTTGACAGGACGGAGGATTCTTACTATTATTATGATGTTAGCCTGTATCCATATGTCCATATGGATTTCCGGTTTTTCCCGGCAAGAGGAAGGGGGAAGGAGCTTTTCGAAGCTCCGACAACAAAATGACGAAGAAACATCTCATCATTACGCTGGTGCTCGTGTTTGCGCTTGTTCTGCTCTGCGGAACAACGGCTCTGGCAGCAGATTCATTAAAGGTCTCCATGGAGCTGAGTAACAAAAAGTTCACCGGCCCCGAAGAGATCACGGTATCTATTTCTGTCAGCAATGTAGGCGAGAGCGACATGCCCGGCCCTGTCACGCTGTATTACCCCAGCGGCAAAAAGGTCGAAGAATTCGGCGCCCCCAAGCTGGCGGTCGGCCATTCCAAGAACTGGTCCGGGACCTGGATGGTCACCCAGGAAGAGCTTCAGGCCGGAAAAATCACTTTCCAGCTGAGATACTCCCTTTACGATTATGACGGAAATCTGGTCAACAAGAAAAAGAATTTTTCCCGGAATATCACCTATTCCGGTGCCGATCCCGTTCTTGAAGTCAACCGGACATTCAAGCCTTCCATTGCTCAGAAGGGTCAGGAAGTCAGCGTGGTCTACGAGATCACCAATACGGGCGCTGTGGACGTGACCAATGTCACGATCAAGGAGAACAGCGCGATTTCCTCCAAAAGCGGGACGATCGATTCGCTGGCTGTCGGCGAAACCAAGAGCTACACCTTTACGGCGACGATGGGCACAAAGGACCTGACAAGCTCTGCGACGGTGTCGTGCAAGGCCGGCGGAAAGACCTTCACCCAGAAGGTCGACGCTGCGACGGTCAAATACGGCGAAGTCAAGCTGTCTGCGAACCTGTCCGCCGATAAAAAGGGCGGCGCGCCCGGAGATACCATCAAACTTACCCTGAAATTAAAGAATTCCGGAAACGTGGATTTCTCCAACGTCTCCGTAACGGATCCCGCGCTGGGGACAGTGTTTTCCGATGTGACGGTTCCCAAGGGTGAAACCCTCGTGCTGGAGAAAGAGGTCACGATCCAGGAATCGATGGATCTTCAGTTCACGGTCAATGCCGAAGATGCGACCGGGGAACCGCTGGAGACCGCGTCCGGCCGGGTGAATGTCATCGCGGTCGACCCGACGCAGCAGATCGTGCTGCGCGTGGAAACCGAGGCGGACCGTGAAGAGGTCTACGAGATCCCCGGAACGGTGCGTTTCAAGGTGACCGTATACAACGACAGCGTTGTGGAAGTCAAAAACATAACGGTCAAGGCCGTGGATGTTTCCCTGTATACCTTTGATTCGATCCCGGCGGGTGGGAGCGCGACCTTTACGCGGGACATGGCGGTCAGCATGCCCGGATCCTTCCAGTTTACAGCCAATTGCAAAGACGTACTGGGTCAGTCGCTGTCCTTTGCAAGCAACGCGATCCCGATCCGGCAGACCTCTGTTACCCCCGCGCCCACCAAGGAGCCGGTTCCGACTCCGGTCGTTCCGTCCTATGAGAGGATCCCCACCGAAGAAGACATTCAGGCGCCCGAATGGATGATCAAACTGGACGGGATCGCTGAATACGCCAAATACGCGTTTGCCGGGCTGGCGGGTCTTCTGCTGGTCCTGCTGCTGATCGGCGCGGTCCGCCGCGCGGTCGCGAAGGGTCATTCCCAAAAGGCGATGGACCATCTGCAGGGCGCCAATTACCGTGATTACAGCACGGCGGTCAAACCGAAAAACCGCAGTGAGATTTCCGGAAATGAAGTCAACGAACCGGATGTCTCCGTGCCGGAGGAGGATGGGACCGCGCAGGACAGCGAGCTGATGGCCGAAACGCTGAAGCGCCTGTACGAGGAGAAAGCCGGGGAAAAAGCTGAAACGGCCGGCGAACTGACAGAAGAAATAGCCGAAGCGGCGGCTGAAGAGACCGCCGCGGCGGCCGAAGAGGCGATCGAAACGGTTGCTGCGGCAGAGGAAGCCGTAAACGAAGCCGCGGAGACGGCCGACGCGAAAACCGCCGAACCGGCAACGACCCCCGAGATCGAATCCGCCGCCCGCGCGGCGATGGACGCGCGTAAACGCCGGACCCGGAAATAATCTCATCAGGATCAGTCAACAAAGTCCCGCCTGCGGGAGCTCCCGGAAAAGGAGCGGCAGGCGGGACTGTTTTTCATTTGGGACGGGGTTAACCGTGCTGAGCGCAGACGACCCGGATCTCAGGCGTTGGCGGAGGATCGCTTATCCTCGTACATCTTGCGGTCCACCATGCCGAGGAAATCCTGAACGGAATCGGTCCTCAGATCCAGCGGACAGCATCCGATCGAAGCGGAAAGGCTGAAATCCTTATTGTTTTGAAGGTTGTACGCGTCCATGCCCCGGCGGATATCGTCCTGACAGTGGCGGACCTGATCCGGATCCGTCGTGTTCAGCAGAATGATGAACTCGTCTCCCGCGTAGCGGATCACGGTGCCGAGCGCGCCGACGGTACCGTTCAGGATCCCGGCCGCGTCCATCAGCGCTTCATCCCCGGCCTTGTGGCCGTAGCGGTCGTTGATCTCTTTGAAACCGTTGAGATCCAGCATCATCGCAGTCAGTTCGCCGGTTTCTTTCCGGCTGATCTTCTGTTTCAGATAATCCAGATAATAGCGGTTGTACAGACCGGTCAGCGGATCGCGGAAAACCAGTTCGTTCTGCAGACCGACCAGGATGCCGGCGATCGAGATCGCGATAAAGGGCCAGATCGTGGAAACCCCGTAAAACACACACTGAATGATGAAGCTGAGAAAAACCGGAACGATGAACAGCCAGACCGGGAAAAACTTCAGCACGCCGCCGGTTTTTCCGGTGCGGAGATACAGGACCAGCCCGTCCAGCAGGAATCCTGTATCCAGAACCAGATACAGCAGGAAGAAATTCGTCCGCGCATAAACGTTGTTTTCATTCACGGTGAAGACGATCGGGACGAAGAGATTGACGGCGAGGGGAATGCTGAAAAGAAGACTGAGAACGGTCAGAACGGTCCGGTGGGTCTTCCCGAGCCGGACGTGCAGATGATTGGACAGGAATCCGAGCCAGAAGAGGCCGGAAACGATGTTCATCCAGTACAGCCAGGTATTGGAGGAAATGACAACGATGCGGGCGAAAAGGCCGGGTTTCCCGTCGTAATAGAAAGACACGGTATCGGCGGCGCAGGAGATCAGAACGGTGATGATCAGAGCCAGAAGATCCCGGTTTTCCCGGGTCGGATTCCTGAAACGCCAGACGCTGCCGATCAGCATGATGGTCGTGAGGACGATCCCCATCAGATCGGCAATAAAGATGGCGCTCATATTGATCCCGTTGCTCATCGGCGCGCCTCCTTTCTTTATATTTATGGAACGATTGAAGTATAACAGACATTCCCGCCTGTGACAAGCGGCAGGACCGGCGCGCGAAAAAACCGCGGACGGAAAGGTCCGCGGGCAGAAAACCGAAATTATCCGGCGGTGGTGGAGGCGATGTTCTCCGCGTGGTCGGCGATACGTTCGAGATTCGTCAGAAGATCCAGATACAGCATGCCGTTTTTGGGGGAGCACTTCTTGTTTTTCAGGCGGGTGACATGATGGTCACGGAGCATTTCCGTGAGGGTGTCGATTTCCGACTCGGCGGCTTCCACCGCGGCGATTGTTTCGGGATCCGGTTTCTGATCGGCGAACAGGCGCAAAGCGGTCTCCAGCTGGGAGGCGACCCGGCCGTGCATGTCCTCCAGCTCCGACATGACTTTAACGGAGAACTTGACGTCGTCTGTCTGCTTCATCTGGGCGGATTCCAGAATGTTTTCGGCGTGATCGCCGACGCGCTCAAGGTCGTTGATGATGTGGAACAGATCGCCGACCAGCCGGGAATCGGCGTCCGAAATATCCAGAGCGTTGATCTGCGTCAGGCGGGAGGCGATCTCCTTGTTCAGATAATCGAGAACATCCTCCGTCTGGTTGATCTCTTCGGCGGTCCTGTCATCCCAGGTCTGCAGGCATGAGAAGGCGGCGTTGAAGTTTTCCAGCGCCATGTCTCCCATCCGCTCCACTTCGCGGCGAAGCTGCGCCACGGCGATGGGCGGAGTTTTCAGCAGGCGCGTGTCGAAATAGCGCAGACGCATTTCGGTGCTCTGATTTTCGCGGTCGCGGATGAGCAGGCAGGCGAGCTTCTCCAGCATGGAGGCGGAGGGAAGCAGCACCAGCGTCGTGACCAGGTTGAAGATGATATGGACCAGCGCGATCTGGAGCTTCAGGTTGCCGGGAGCAATCGATTCGATCCAGTCCGCGAAGGGAATAAGACAGGCGATGACGGTGAACAGGACTGTGCCGATGGTGTTGAAAAGAAGGTGGACGATGGATGTCCGGCGGGCGGTGGTACTGGTGCCGCTGCCGGCGATCAGGGAGGTCAGACAGGTGCCGATGTTTTGACCGAACAGAACGAAGATGGCGGTGGAAAGTGGGATGAGCCCCTGCCCTGCGAGCGCCTGCAGCAGGCCGACACTGGCGGCAGAGGAATTCAGCGCGATGCAGATGGCCGCGCCGATCAGCACGCCGACAACGGCCAGCAGGCCTTTGTCAAGGCTGGAAATGCTCAGGATCGCGTTCTGGAAGCCGTCCCACTCCTGAAGGGGCGCCATGGCGGAGGACATCCCCTTCATTCCGACAAACAGCAGACCCATGCCCATCAGGATCGGGCTGAACTCCTTGACCGCGCGCAGAGAGCGTTTGTCCGGAAGCCAGCTTAGGAGCAGCCCGATGAAGGCGAACAGCATCCCCAGATCAAAGCCTTCCAGAGACAGCAGCAGCGGGGTGACCGTTGTGCCGATATTGGCGCCCATGATAACGCCGATCGCCTGCGTCAGCGTCAGCAGGTCGGCGTTGACGAAACCGACGGTCATGACGGTGGTAGCCGTGGAGGACTGGACCAGGATCGTCATAACGATCCCGCAGAGGACCGCGAGAATGCGGTTTTTGGTGACGGCCTGAAGCAGGCCTTTTAATTTATTGCCGGCAGTTTTTTCAAGTCCGTCGCCGAGGATCTTCATGCCGAACATGAAGATTCCCAGACTGCCCAGCAGGGCGATGAGCATCAGCGCGATACTTCCCAGGGACATCGGAGAGTCCTCCCTAATCATAATCTTCACATAACTGTCTGATGTTATCATAACATAAAAAATCCTGTGCGGATAGCACAGGATATGGGATGATTCCGACCTGATATCACAAACGCTTGGGGGCCTCGTCCCGAAGCATCTGTTCCGGATGCGCGGCTTTCAGGAATTCCCGCTTCATTTTATGACGGCGGCAGTAGAACTGGCTGATGTTGATCACGCAGCCGGCCAGGATCATCAGCAGGGGGAGCAGCTTCAGCACGTTGAGCCATCCGGTCAGATTCAGGGAAAAGATCAAAAGGACCCAGGTGCCGAAAAAGAATACGGCCAGATCGCCGAGAAGCAGCGCGTAGCAGGCCATCGGACGGTTGCGGAGACAGAAGCAGAGGACGGCGAACACGATACAGGCCAGCAGCCAGATCATGGTGTTCCAGATGGCCAGCCCGTCCGGCGTGTTGCGCAGGGATTCGTAGGCGTAGCGGGAAAAGGGGATCCCGGAAAGCTCGTACAGATGCAGGTTTTCATAGCCCTGGCGGAAACCGCCCAGCATGGCCCGGATGGTGTCCAGCCGGGCCCAGAATTCATACGCGGTGGCCGCGAGCAGAAGAAGAGCCCCCAGCGTCAGCCACTGGCGGCCGCTGTACCGTCCGCGCGGCATATGAAACCGGCGGGGACGGATATCATGTCTGCCGGCGCCTGCCGGCGTTTTCCGTTTCATTCCTTCAGCCTCCCTGACAGAAGTCCTTTCCGGACTCCGTACTGAGAACAGACCTATCATATCACAAAATGCGCCGTCGGAAAAGAATCTGCGTCCCGGCGGTCCCGCGCCGGTTCCCGTTGATTAATCCCTTCAATCTATGGTATACTGATCTGTCCTGTTGTGTCCAAAATGGCCGGAGACGCATCGGGAGTAAGGAGAATGACAGATGATTGATTTCCTGAAAAAGTTGCTGGGAAACAGCAATGATACCCAGCTGAAAAAACTGAAGAAAACCGTCGATGCCGTGATGGCGCTGGAAGATGAATACCGGAAGCTCTCCGACGCGCAGCTCCGGGCGAAGACAGACGAGTTCCGCGCCCGCCTGAACAACGGCGAAACAGAAGACGATATCCTGCCGGAAGCTTTTGCCACCGTGCGCGAGGCTTCCGACCGGATCCTGGGGATGCGTCCCTACGAAGTCCAGGTCCTGGGCGGGATCGTGCTGCATCAGGGCCGGATCGCCGAAATGAAAACAGGCGAAGGCAAAACGCTCGTCTGCACGATGCCGGCATATCTGAACGCGCTTCGCGGCGAAGGCGTCCACATCGTTACGGTCAACGATTATCTGGCAAGCTTCCACAGCGAATGGATGGGCAAGCTGCACCGCTTCCTCGGCCTCTCCGTCGGCCTGATCGTTCACGATATGGAAAGCGCGGAACGCCGCGCGGCATATGCCTGCGATATTACTTACGGAACCAACAACGAGCTGGGATTTGACTATCTGAGAGACAATATGGTCATCCGCCAGAGCGATCTGGTGCAGCGCGGTCACTCCTACGCCATCGTCGACGAGGTCGACTCCATCCTGATCGACGAGGCCCGTACGCCGCTGATCATTTCCGGCGCCGGCGAGAAGAGCACCGAGATGTATGACCGGGTCGACGCCGTCGTTCGCACGCTGAAGCCGGAGACCCATTATGAGGTGGATGAAAAGAAAAAGGCCACGACGCTGACGGACGAAGGCGCCCGGAAGATCGAACAGGCTTTCGGGATCGACAATCTGAACGATCCGGAAAACAGCGAACTGAACCATCATGTCAACTGCGCGCTGCGGGCGCATACCCAGATGAAGCGCGACGTGGACTATGTGGTCCAGAACGGCCAGGTCGTCATCGTGGACGAATTTACCGGCCGTCTGATGATCGGCCGCCGTTACTCCGAAGGGCTGCATCAGGCGATCGAGGCCAAGGAGCATGTGAAGGTCGAACGCGAAAGCAAGACCCTCGCGACCATCACCTTCCAGAACTATTTCCGCATGTATAAAAAACTCAGCGGCATGACGGGTACCGCCAAGACGGAAGAGGCGGAATTTCAGGGAATCTACGCGCTGGATGTTGTCGAGATCCCGACGAACAGGCCGGTGATCCGCGACGATATGGAAGACGTGGTCTACAAGAACAAGCGCGCCAAGTTCAACGCGGTGGTGAACGAGATCGAAGCGCGTCACGCCAAGGGACAGCCGCTGCTGGTCGGCACGGTCAACGTCGAGACCAACGAGATGCTGAGCGAGATGCTGCGCCGCAGAGGGATTCCGCACGAAGTGCTGAACGCGAAACATCACGCGAAGGAAGCCGAGATCGTCGCGCAGGCGGGCCATTACGGCGCCGTGACCATCGCGACCAACATGGCCGGCCGCGGAACCGATATCCTGCTGGGCGGCAACCCGGAGTTCATGGCCCGGCGCACGCTGCGTCAGGAGGGCGTGGATGACGAAACGATCGAAGCGGCCGTCGGTCACAGCGAGGATGTTCCGGAGGAGGTCCTGGCGATCCGCGCCCGGTTCAACGAGCTCTATTCCTCCTATAAACAGGAAACGGACAGGGAGCATGAGCGGGTCGTCGCGGTCGGCGGATTGCATATCATTGGCACCGAACGCCATGAGTCCCGCCGGATCGACAATCAGCTGCGCGGACGTTCCGGCCGCCAGGGCGACCCAGGTTCCTCCCAGTTTTTCATCAGTCTGGAGGACGATCTGATGCGCCTCTTCGGAAGCGAGCGGATCGGTGTGATCGTTGACCGTCTGGGTCTTGGGGATGACGATCCGCTGACGGCGGGCCTTCTGACCAAGCAGATCGAGAACGCCCAGAAGCGGATCGAAGGCCGCAACTTTGAGACCCGGAAGCACGTGCTGGAATATGACGACGTCATGAACCGCCAGCGTGAGGTGATCTACGGCCAGCGCCGCCGGGTACTCATGGGCGAGAACGTGCGCGACAGCATTCGCCGGATGGCGGATCATGTGATCGACTACGCCGGAAAGACCTGGATGAACGCGGAGGACGACCGCGACTGGGAATGGACGCAGGCTGCCAATTATCTGGAGAATCTGTGCTGCCGTCACGGCGCGCTGGAGAACAACCGCAAGCTGGCGGAGGAATCCCGGAAAAGCTTCCTGGACGCCCTGAAGCAGGATGCGGAAACCTTCTACGAAGAGCGCGAAGCGATGATGGACAGCATCCATGTGGATATGCGCGAAGTGGAGCGGGTGATGCTGCTTCGCAGCGTGGATACCCGCTGGATGGATCATATCGACGCCATGGATCAGCTGCGTGACGGCATCGGCTACCGCGCCTACAGCGGCAAGAACCCCGTCACCGAGTATCAGATCGAGGCCGGTCACATGTTTGAGGAGCTGAACTTCTTCATCCGCGAGGACACCGTGCGCGGCATCTGCCAGGCCAAGCTGCGCCGCACCCCTGAACGCGTGCAGGAGGCCAAGCCCGTGGAGACGCCTCCCACCGACGGCCCCCGCGCACCCCGCAAGGTGAGCAGCTCCGCCCGCGTGGGCCGCAACGATCCCTGCCCCTGCGGCTCGGGCCTCAAATACAAGAACTGCTGCGGCAAGAACGCCGCCCAGTGAGCGAGGATGAACGATATGAGAGCCGGAGCTGGTTTCTTGTAAATGCATCCGACACACATCGACCGTTTATCAACGCTGAAAAGAGAGGTTATTAGCATGCTGGAACTTGAACAATATGCCCAGGACATCGTCGTGATCCGCAAGAGCATCCTTGCCGCCGGCGACGCCCTGCATATCGACCACATGAAGGAACAGATCGACGAGCTGACCGAGGAAATGAATCAGCCCGAGTTCTGGAACGACGCCGACCATGCCAACAAGATCAACCAGAAGCTGGGCGGCCTCAAGAACAAGCTGGAGCACTACGAGAAGCTGCTCTCCACCGCCGATGACATCGAAGTGATGATGGACCTGGCGAAGGAAGAGAACGACGAGGACATGGTGGTCGAGGTTGGCCAGGAGCTGGCCGCGCTGCGTGAGAAGGCCGACGCGCTGGAGCTGGAGACGCTGATGCGCGGCGACTATGACGATAACGACGCGGTTCTGTCCCTGCACGCCGGTGCAGGCGGCACCGAGGCCCAGGACTGGACGCAGATGCTGTTCCGCATGTACACCCGTTACTGCGAGCAGATGGGCTTCCAGGTAAAGGTGCTGGACCTGCTGGACGGCGATGAAGCCGGCATCAAGTCTGTCACCTTTGAAGT
>CALCUD010000125.1 GCA_937906775.1 uncultured Clostridia bacterium | reverse complement strand
CCTTTTCCTTGGATTCCAATTCGGCTTTCTGCTGCATGATCAGATGCAGTTCCTTCAGGATGGGTTCAGCTTCCTGTTCCGTGTTTTCCGGTGCATCCACCAGATGTTCACAAAGACTGTTGCTGGTTTCCGGACAGATTTCCTTACATTCGGATGATTTGTCACACATGAAGCAGCAGCGCTGCACATGCAAAACCGGACAAAGCATTGAACAAACCTTGTTTTTCATTCCCGTTTCACTCCTTTTCTTTTATTCAAAAAGCGCATTCACGGAACAGATCATCCGTATAATCCCTTCTTTCTTCCAGCGTTTTCAACATCACTTCTTCCACCGATTTTTCACAGATCAGAAGGTAATAGAAGCATGGTTGATTCTGTCCAATCCTGTGAATCCGCTTTTTTGACTGTTCAAACAGTTCTGATTTGTCAGTTAGGGTGTAATACACAATTTTGTTTGCTTTCTGAAGGTTCAGCCCCATGGCACCGGCTTGATACTGGATCAGTGTCACGGAATCGGACTGTTCTTCATAAGCAGTCAGATCTTTGGTAGTACCGTTCATCAGGCTGATTGGCTTTCCGGTATCATTGATAACCGCTTTCAGCGCTTCCAGTTCTTCATTGAAGTTGTAGAAGACAATCAGACGGTCATTGGTGGAATCCAACAGATCCCGGAAAGCTTCCAGTTTCTTTGGGTTGTACTGACCGCACAGCTGACGGGCATACAGTCTTTCTTTGAAAATGTGATCACCAACCAATGTTCTGTCATTCACGGTAACCACCTTGGATTTTCTGAACTTCCTGTATTCCTTGGTTGTCGGAAGATCTATCCGGATGAAAGTCTGTTCAGGTAAAGTGAAGCATTCTTCTGTCTTCAGGAAGAAACCACCATGTTCACGGATCTTCATTTTCAGCCGGTCAACGTTCTTGTATGGGTTTTCACTGTCAACGATCCAATGACAGAATACCAATGAAGTTGTTATAAGGGTAACTTTCAATGGAAAGCTGAAGATTATCCACGGTGTCTTCAGCTATATTACATTCCATTTCACAAAATTCACATTGCTTCCTTTTTGCCATATCAATCATCACTTTCAAACTTGCTGTCATCATCTGATACATTGATGATCAATCTTTCTTTGCCGGTATCATTCATATGGGTCATATGAATATCCCAAACCAGAATAGGGAAGCATTCATTGAAATCATGAAGTATCCATTGGTCAATGGTGTACATGGACACATCACCGGAATCACATTCCACCAAACGGATTTCAACATCATCAGATAATTTCTTTTCCTTGAAAGCCTTAATGATCAGCAGCTGAAGCTGACCCATGGTCATGATATGTCCGTGAATACTCTTTTCATTTTTGTAATATGGGTAAGATTTAAGTTTCAACATCTTCAGCACCCCTTTACTTCTTTATAACCTTGAATTCGACTTTGTGACCGGGATTTTCAGCAATCAATTTAGCTTTCAGATCATCAACCATCATGTGGTTGTCCAATGCAGCCTGAATCACTTCAACCAGTTTCTTTCCGTCAAGGTAAGCCCAGATGTACGTTCTTGTCCTTTTCATCAAATATACCCCCATTCACCGATCAAATTTGAAGGTTTTTAATTCTTCACCATGTATGAATTCTCTGATCTTCTTAAATTCTTTTTCACCATTTTTACGAATCTTCCGTTCAAAGCAAACAGAACAAACCACAACAGAACCATATTCACTGACATAACCAGAAATCAAATAATCATGATGTAACAAGTTGGTCTTGTTAGGAACATTCATTTCAAGTTCAAATGTAGGTAATCCAAGTTCTTTGTTTTGGGTAGAAAGTGTAACTTCACCAATCAAAGTAGGAAAAACATTTTCACTGTGTTTTTCGATGAAGTTTGACACTTCCATTTCCACCATGTTCTTCACGATTTGTTTGTAACTTAGCATTTCAACAACCGTCCTTTCACTGTTTGGGGGCTGTGTTCCCCGGATGTGGTAGATCCGGGGAACTGGGTAATGGGTGGATGTCTTTTTAAGACACCATCATTATAAACGGTGTCCTAATAGTTGTCAACAGGAAATTTAGATTTTTAGTATACTTTTTGCGAATTTCTTGAAAAAGTATCTTGAAAAGGGTATAATCATTTATACACACCAATTTTGAAGGGGGAATGAAGTAATGACGATGGGTGAAAGGATCCGGTATCTAAGGGAAGCCAGTGGACTTACTCAGGAAGAATTGGGGGAAAAGCTTGGTGTTCAGAAATCTGCCATTGTAAAATATGAAAAAGGAAGGGTTGAAAACATCAAACGATCCACGATCAAAACCATGTCTGAAATCTTTGGATGCTCACCATGTTTTCTGATGGGGTTTGATGACGATGAAGAAAAAGTCAAACGTGTAGCGGAAGAAGTTACCTTACTGCAAGCCATCCAGCATCATTGGGGAACAGATGCCGTCAAGCTTCTGGAACTGTACAACAATCTGAATGCTGAAGGAATTAAAAAGGCAATCAGTCAACTTGAAGATCTTTCAGAAATTTCAAAATATAGAAAGGATGATGATTCTTGAAAAGGTTCCTTATTGTTCTGCTGTGTTTGATCCAGATCACCGGCATAGCTGCTGCTGATCTGGATCTGGATCTGACCAAACTTTCCTATGATGATCTGATTTATCTTCAGAAGTCTGTTTCAGAAGAAATCATGACACGGGATGAATTCAGAGATAACAGCATTACGATTCACAACAAATCTATCCAGAAGGAATTTCCGTTTGGCTTGTTTCTGATCCTGAAGACAGAAACCGGAACTGTAATGCTGACTTTATCAGATCAGCTTTATAATTTCAAAACCAAGTTGGAATTGATCCTTCAGGAAGCCCAAGGAATTCAAATCAACCCGTAACAAAAAAAAAATCCCTGTTCGGCTACCACCCGAACAGGGAAAGACGAAACACCCACCCATAAGAAAGGCGCTTGTCAAAGTGTATTGTATCACAATAAGCGCCAAAATACTACACTTACTACACACAAACTACACTGATTACTACACTGAAAACCATTGAAATATAAGGGTTACTACACTTACTACACTTGTTTTCCTATTCTTTATTATATTTCTTCTTATGTACGAAAAAAGAATGATCTTTCTTAATATATAATACTCGTTCGTCCAAGGTCATCAATTAAGAAGTTGAAAACAAGTGTAGTAAGTGTAGTAATTCAATAAATTCAAGGCTTTCAAGTGTAGTATCAAGTGTAGTATCACTGTAGTAAGTGTAGTAACCAACTATGAAAAGAAGGTTTTGCGCTTATGAAAAATCCAAACGGATATGGATCAGTTGTCAAGCTTTCCGGTAACAGACGGAAACCTTACATAGTCAGAAAGACAACCGGCTGGAATGAAAAAGGTCACCCCGTTTATCTTATCATTGGGTACTATGCAACAAAGCAGGAAGGAATGATTGCACTTGCTGATTATAACCGGAATCCATATGATGTGGATACCCGGAATATAACTTTGAAGGAATTATATAAAAAGTGGTCTGAAACGATTTTACCCAAGCTTGGAAAATCCCTTCAAGGTTCACTGAAATCCGCTTACAAGCACATCACCAAGCTGGATGAATTGAAGTACAGAACTATCAGGTCTTTTCAGATGCAGGATACCATTGATAATTGTGGACACGGATATTCAACACAAGCAGCCATCAAAAACCTTTGGGGATATCTGGACAGATTTGCAATGGAAATAGAAGTGATCCAGACTATGTATTCCCAGCTGACCACTTCAGCACCGGTTGAAGATTCTGACCGGCAACCTTTCACGGATGAAGAAGTGGAACTTCTTTGGAAGCATGTTTCTGATCCATGGGTTGACTGCATCCTGATCATGATCTATTCCGGTTGGCGAATAACAGAAATTCTAACCTTACGAACAGATCATGTTGATCTGAATAGCAGAACCATGACCGGTGGGATTAAAACAAGAAACGGAAAAGACCGGATAGTTCCCATCCATTCAAAAATATTTCAATTAGTTCAAGCACGTTTCAATCCAAAGTCAACCTATCTGATTACTGATGAAAACGGTAATCCGATGGATGACGGCACCTTCAGGGATTACTTCACACAGGCATGTAATAATCTTGGGATGCAGCACACACCCCATGAAACACGGCACACATTCAGAACCAGCTTGGATTCTGCTGGTGCCAATAAGAAGTGCATAGATCTGATGATGGGTCACAAGTCAAAGGATGTTGGGGAAAGGGTTTATACCCATAAAACGCTGGATGAACTGAAGGAAGCTATTGAACTAATAACACGTTAGTAACAAAAATAAGGGGAAGTGTTGAAAATCAACACTTCCCCAAGCTTTAGGAAACATTATACCATATTTCCGGGAAATGACAAAGCGGTTTCCTCCGGCAGCGTTCTTGCCTTTCCGGCGGATATACAGTATAATAGCCCGTCCGCCCGGCGCCTCCTCCCCGGAAGGCCGCCCGGGTGTCCAGAATATCAAAGAAACGGAATGTCTGTCATGAGTTTTTCTTCTCTTGGTCTCCTGCCCAGGCTGCTTGAAAACGTCCGGAAGGCCGGATACGAAGATCCGACCCCGATCCAGCGCGCCACGGTGCCGCTCGTCCTTCAGGGGAAAGATGTGCTGGGCTGTGCGCAGACAGGCACAGGCAAGACCGCGGCTTTCGCGCTGCCGATCCTGCAGCGTCTTCGGGAAACCCCCGAACCCCTGCCCGGCGTGAAAACGATCCGGGCGCTGATTCTTTCCCCGACCCGGGAACTTGCGCAGCAGACCTACGAAAATTTTCTGCTTTACGGAAAGGGAATGGGACTGGACAGCTGCGTCATCTTCGGCGGTGTGGGTCAGAACGCCCAGGTCGACGCGCTCCATCGCGGTGCGGAGATCGTGATCGCCTGCCCCGGCCGGCTCATGGATCTGATGGGTCAGGGCTTTGTCCGGCTGGATCGGGTGGAGATCTTTGTGCTGGACGAGGCGGACCGGATGCTGGACATGGGATTTATCCACGATGTCCGCCGGGTCGTCCGGTCCCTGCCCGAAAAGCGTCAGACGCTGCTGTTCTCCGCCACGATGCCGCCGGAAGTCGAAAAACTGGCCATGGATCTGCTGACCGATCCGGAAAATGTCAAGGTCGATCCGGTTACTTCCACAGTCGACGCCATCGATCAGTGCCTGTATTATGTCGATAAAACGAATAAAAAGCATCTGCTGGCCAGCCTGCTGAAAAGCGAGGACGTGGAAAACGCGCTCGTTTTCTCCCGCACGAAACACGGCGTCGACCGGATTGTCCGCGATCTTTCCCGCGCCGGGATCGACGCCGCGGGCATCCATGGCGACAAAAGCCAGAACGCGCGTCAGACGGCGCTGAACCGCTTCAAAAGCAACGAATGCAAAGTCCTCGTCGCCACGGATATCGCCGCCCGGGGCATTGACATCGCCGGACTCAGCCATGTCATCAACTACGATCTGCCGATGGAACCCGAATCCTATATCCACCGGATCGGGCGTACCGGCCGTGCCGGAAGAGCCGGCAAGGCAATCTCCTTCTGCTGTATTGATGAAACAAAGCAGCTCGGTCAGGTGGAAAAGCTGATCGGAAAAAGGCTCCGGGAGGAAACCAGCGACTGGCCGATGGAGGTCCTGACGCCGACCCCGCCGAAGGAGCGGACGCCCCGTCCACTGAAAGTCAACGCGAACGGGGAACCTTTGGAAAAGAAAAAAGCGGTTTCAAAGCCCATCAGCCGGGAAATTCCCCGTCCGGGCCGGAGCACAGAGCCGCGGAATCAAACGAAAACCGCCCCGCGAAAAAGCGGAGCGGTCAGACCGAATCGGGAGCCCGTTGTCGTCGGAAAGAACGGGAAACCCCGTCCCGCCGCGGGGCAGCCTGTCCGCCGGATCAACAAAGCCCGGAAAAAATAACCGTTACCCGTTTCCGCCTTCCGAAAGCGGAACCAGGGTATCGAAGAATACCACCCGCACCTCGGGCAGATACTGAATGATGTAGCGGGTGCGGGTTTCGCCGTTCCCGTACATCTTCTCACAGTAATAATCGGCGAACCGGGCGTCCCCCTTCTCCAGATATCCGTTGAAATGCCCGTAATAGAAATTGCTCAGCGGCTTCCAGAAGCCCTCCCTGTACTTTTCCGTACTGCCGGGCGCGAGCGTTTCCGAGGCGCGCTGTCCGAAAAGGCTCAGCGTGGAGTTGAAGGCATACAGGCAGTCGTTGCCGCCTTCCGGGTTGTCATACCAGGCTTCCGCCGCTTCCCAGATTCCGGAGGCGGCGTTTTCAAGTGTTTCGATCCTCGCGCCGCTGTCGGAAAAGATCAGCGTCAGCACCGCGTCCTCCCCGGATTGCCGGCAGGTCACCTGCCAGCGGCCCTCACCCAGCTCTTCCGCGGTCCAGATACCGTTCTCCGGCAGCTCCGCCTTCACAGCGTCCATAGCCCATACCTGCTTCGCAAATTCCACGGCCGTCTTCCTGTCGGTCACGTTTGCCTCCGGAAGCGCGTCCTCCGTCAGCGGGATCATCGGCATGACTTCCTCATCCGCCGGATTCCTGCCCGCGCGGTATGCATAGAGCAGGCTCCAGAATCCCGCCGGATCCGATCCCCCGAGGATCGCGCCGTCAGTCACCAGATTGTGATCGTCAAACCGGACCGTTGTAAACCCGCCGTCTTCCGTATAGAATGTCAGGACATCTCCGGCGTCCTCGGTCACAAGCGCGACAGGATCGCCGAAAGTCATCGCATTATAAGCCGTCATCAGATCCCGCACTTCCGTGCCGTCATCGAAAAGGAAACATTCGGGAGCTTCGCCCAGGTGCGTCCAGCGGATCACGCGGACCCTCTGACCGTCCCACGGCATGTCCGGAACCGCGACCGGCGGCGCGTCCGGGGTGACCGTATCCACCGTGCCGACCGTCAGCGCCTCCGGCGGAACCAGTCCATCAACACTGCTGCTTCCCCTGCCGGTCACCTTCCCGTCCAGCACGATCTCCAGTTCCCGTTCCCGGCCGTTGCGCTCCGTCAGCGTCAGCGTCACGGTTCCGGCAACGAACTCCAGCTGCCCGTCCGCGTCAAGTTCCGCCGTCAGATCCGTATTTTTAAGTCTGAAATTCCGTACGGCGTAAAGCAGGCCTTCCTTCACCGTCAGGTAATCATCGACAGACGCGTCATTCCACCAGTCCATCGTATCGTATCCGACGCGGAAATACCGGTTTCCCACATGCTGATAAAGAGCGTTCAGCGCCAGATCGGCCAGGCCGTTCCCGGTCCCCGCGCCAAGCGCGAGTTTCAGGCTTTTCCCGTTCTCATTCACCGTCACGGAAACCTGTTCATCCGGCAGGAGTGCCAGCGCGTCCGCTGCGAAGCGGACCGTGTTCATGATCTGGCGGGTGGAGAGCGTGTCCCGCAGGATCGTTTCCGACGGGGCGTTGAACGTATACTGCCATCCCAGCGTTGCTTCCGTCAGATCCTCCATATAGAGCACATCACCGTTCAGACCGATCACGGAATATCCGCTGTTTCGTTCCGTTCCGTCCCGGAGGGGGGTATTCAGTTTCACCCGCATGTAGGAATTTGTTTTGTCCTGAATGCAGGTCCCTTCCACGGTCTTGAAGCGGGTACCGTCCAGGCGCAGTTCCGCCCGGCCTTCCACCGTCACATTATCCGTGTGAAACAGCAGATCCTCCGCAGCGTCTGCAAACGCCGCGACATCCTTTTCCGCCGCAGCGGAAGCGCAAAGCGCCAGTGCGCAGATCAGCGCGGTCAGGATTGCTGTCAGCCTTATCTTTCTCATGGTTCATTCCTCCTTACAATCATACAAACGCAATATCGGGGGAATTTGTTCCCGCGTTTTTTACACGCCCAGCAGTCTGGCCGCCTTCAGGATGCACACCTGTGTCTTGGCGTCGGAAAGGCGCCCGGCCATGACCTCGTCGACCAGATCCTTCAGCGGTACCTTTATCACGTCCAGGAACTCATCCTCGTCCAGATCCCGGTCTCCGGCATGGAGCCCACGGGCCATATACATGGTGATATATTCATCGCTGTAGGCAGGCGCCGGATGGAAATCGCCCAGTTCCGTCCACTCATCGGCGGTATATCCGGTTTCCTCCCGGAGTTCCCTCCGGATGGCCGAAAGCCGGTCCTCGTTGCGCGCGTCCAGCTTCCCGGCAGGGATCTCCGTGATCACCCGGTCCAGCGGATAGCGGTATTGCCGCTCGACGATCACCTGCCCGTCCTCCGTCACAGGAATAACGCAGACGGCGCCGATGTGTCGGATCACCTCCCGCACGGATTCGCTCCCGTTGGGCAGCGCGACCGTGTCCCTTTTCACGTGCAGGATCACGCCGTCAAAAATATCCTCCGATCCCGTGGCAATCTCCCGCAGGGTCCGGTTTTCTCTTTCAGTATCAAATTTCATCGGTACATTCTCCTTTCAGGAAAGTAAACGGACGTGTCCGGGGGACACGTCCGCAAATCATGTTCAGAATCAGTCCAGAACAGCCTTGATCCGCCGGACGCCCGCGGAAGAAGCTTCTTCCTTGGCAATCCGGAAGTGATGCAGCTCGCCGGTATGGGCAGCGTGGGGACCGCCGCAAATCTCCTTGCTGTATTTGCCGATGGTGTAAACCTTGACCTCGTCGCCGTATTTATCGGTGAAAACGCCGATGGCGCCGGCCGCCTTCGCCTGATCGAAGGACATGGTTTCCAGCGTAACGGGCACGTCCGCCGCGATGGCTTCGTTCACCCAGTTCTCGATTTCCTTCAGTTCTTCGGGCGCGACCTTGCGTTCAAAGTTGAAGTCAAACCGGAGCCGCTCCACGGTGATGTTGGACCCCTTCTGCTGGATGTTCTCGTCATGCAGGACGGATTTCAGCGCGGCGTTCAGCAGGTGGGTCGCGGTGTGCAGGCGAGCCGTCACTTCGTTCTGCTCGGCCAGGCCGCCTTTGAAGGTCCCCTCCTGCTTGCTCTTCTGCTGATGCTCTTTGAAGGCTTCGGCAAAGCCGGCTGCGTCGACCGTCAGCCCCTGCTCGGCCGCCAGCTCCTCGGTCAGCTCCAGCGGGAAGCCGTAGGTATCGTAAAGGCGGAAGGCCTGTTTGCCACTGATCTCGGTTTCGGGCTTATAGGCCGGATCCTTCTGGCTCATGAACTCGTTCTTCCGCTGAATGCCGGAGATGCACTTGTTGAATTCCTTCATGCCGGTAACCAGCGTCGCTTCGAAGCGGGCGGCTTCCTTCATGATCTCGTCCAGGATATAGTCCTTCTTTTCGACCAGCAGCGGATAGGCTTCGTCATAAATCTGCTCGATATAAATCCGGCTCACATCGGCCAGAACGGAGCTTTCCAGGCCCATCTGCATGGTGTAACGGATGGCGCGGCGGAGCAGCCGGCGCAGGATATAGCCCGGTCCGACGTTGGAGGGCAGGATCCCGTTCACGTCGCCGATCAGCATGGTGGACGTCCGCATATGGTCAGCAATGATGCGCATCGCCTTGCGGGCATCTTCATCACCGTCGTAGCTCTTGCCGGATTTCTCTTCGAGATATTGGATCACGGGCTGGAACAGGTCGGTCTTGTATCCGTCGGTCACGCCGTTCAGGAAGGCGAGCAGCCGGTCGAGACCGAATCCGGTATCGACATTTTTGTTCGCCAGCGGGGAATAGCCGTCGGCGTTTTTGACATATTGCATATACACGTCGTTGCCGATCTCAACATAACGGCCACATCCGCAGGCGGGACCGCAGTCCGGTCCGCAGGGCCTGTTGTGACGCGGATAGAACCATTCGTTGTCGGGGCCGCAGGGCGTGCCGGTGGTGCCTTCAAGCTCCCACCAGTTGTCACTCTTGGGAAGGTAGAAGATATGTTCGGGTTTGATGCCGACTTCCTTCAGCAGCCCGGCGGTTTCCTCGTCGCGGGGCGCTGCGTCGTTTCCTTCAAAAACGGTGGAGCAGATCTCGTCGGCGTTCAGACCGAAAACCTCCGTCAGCAGGTCGAAGCTCCAGCGGGTTTTTTCTTTTTTGAAATAGTCGCCCAGGGACCAGTTGCCCATCATCTCAAAGAAGGTGAAATGGGTCGGATCGCCGACGCTCTCGATATCCACCGTGCGGACGCAGCCCTGCACATTGCACAGGCGGGTCTTGCCGGAGGGATGAGCCTTTCCCAGCAGATAGGGCATCAGCGGCTGCATGCCGGCCACGTTGAACATAACCCCGGTGGTCCCGTCGCCGATCAGGGAAACCGCGCCGATATTGATATGTCCGCGGTCCTCGTAAAATTTGATCCAGGCATTTCTCAGCTCTTTGGAAGTAATCATGATGTTTCGCTCCTTCAGTCCGGATGAAATAACTGAATTATTTTACCACAAATAGCGCGGCGTGAACAGATGTTTTTTCTTTTTGCAAAGACGCGCCGTTCCCGGCGGACAAAGGGACGGATGGCTTGCCATATCAGGCTGTTCAGTGTATAATATCTTGAATTGTTATGTTCTGATTTTGGAGGAGGACAGATCTGTGACAGGCAAGGATCGAATGATGATTACCGGCGGTCACGTCCTGGAAGGTCAGGTCTCCGTCAGCGGCGGCAAAAACACCGCTGTCGCCGTCATCCCGGCTACCCTGCTTTGCGATGATGTCTGCACCATTGAAAATCTTCCCGATATCGAGGATGTCCATGCTCTGGCCGATATCCTGACCGAGCTGGGCGCCAAAGTGGATTATATTCCGGGCGTCCGGATGACGGTCGATCCCCGGCCTGCCGAGGGGTATACCGTCTCCTATCAAAACGCTCAGCGTCTCCGCGCCAGCTACTATCTCCTGGGCGCGCTGCTGGGCCGCTGCGGCAAGGCCAAAGTGCCGACGCCCGGCGGATGTGAGATCGGTTCCCGCCCGGTCGATCAGCATCTCAAGGGACTTCAGGCGTTGGGCGCCGAAGCCTGTGAAAAGGGCGGCATGCTGATCGCCGAATGTGAACAGCTGACCGGGAGCGACGTCTTTTTCGACATGGTCACCGTCGGCGCCACGGCCAATATTATGCTGGCCGCCGTCAAAGCGCACGGAACAACGGTGATCTACAATGCCGCCAAAGAGCCGCACATCGTCGACCTGGCCAACGCGCTGAACAGCATGGGCGCGAAGATCAAAGGCGCCGGAACCGATATCATCCGGATCCGCGGCGTCCAGTCCCTTCACGGAACGACCTATGCCGTCATCCCGGATCAGATCGAAACGGGCACCCTGATGATCGCCGCCGCGGCGACCGGCGGGGACGTGATTATCCGCGGCTGCATCCCGACGCATATGGACGCGCTCAGTGCGAAACTGCTCGAGATGGGCGTCAAGGTCACCGACTACGACGATGCAATCCGGGTCCATTGCGTCGGCCCCCGGCGAGCGATCAATGTCAAAACTCAGGTCTATCCCGGTTTCCCGACCGATCTGCAGCAGCCGATTTCCGCCCTGCTTGCCACCGCGAAGGGGACCAGCATCGTTCAGGAAACGATTTTTGAACAGCGTTTCCGCCATCTGGACGAGATCCGCCGGATGGGCGCCCATGTCCGGGTCATGGACCGGACAGCGATCATCGAAGGCGTGCCGGAACTGTACGGGGCTCCCGTCACAGCCACCGACCTGCGCGCCGGCGCCGCGCTGATCGTCGCGGGACTGATGGCCCGCGGAGTCACGGAGATTTACGAGCCCGAATATATCGACCGGGGTTATGAACACATTGAGAATAAACTGCGTTCTCTCGGTGCGGTCATCAGCCGCGAGCCTGTCCTTTAACAGGGAGGGCCCAAATCATGAGCACGCCGTTTGAAACGCTGGGGCTTCGGGCCTGGGCCGATCCGGATGAGATCCGGAAAGCCTACCGCGCGCTGGTCAAAAAAAACCACCCCGACATGGTGCAGGATCCCGTCCAGAAAAAGCAGGCGCAGGAACGGATGGTTCAGCTGAACCTGGCCTACGAAGAAGCTCTCCGCCTCGCTTCCCCCCGGCAGACCGCCTCCTGGCAGCAGGAACTCCCCTGCGAGGACGCGGTGACCCTGGCCGAAAGATTTCTTTCCCGGGGCAATCCCGAAAGCGCGCTGCGCCAGCTTTCCCGCGCCGAAACAAAAAACGCGGCCTGGTTCGCGCTGCAGGGAAAGATCCTCATCGCCCTCGATCAGGCCGAAAGCGCGCACCAGTCCTTCCGCGAGGCTATCCGCCGCGATCCGGAGAACAACGATTACCGCGCCGGCGCGCTTGAAGCCGCGCTGGCCATGAAAAAGGAAAAAACGCTTCCCGGAAGGCTCCGGCGTGTTCTGAAGGATCTGAAAGGAAAAAAATAACCGCGTTTCCGGATTGGAAACGCGGGATTATTTTTCGGTTTTTCAGGCTTCCGTATTCAGGGTCACATATTCCTTCAGGATGTAGCAGTGCCAGCCGTCGACCTCGATCTCGTACCATTTGTCCTGTTCACTGAAGATCGTCAGCTCTGTTCCGAGAACATAGTCCCCCAGGATCCGGGATCCGTTTTTCGGGTTGGCGCGGATATTGATCGTCGCGGTCCCCTTCATACGCCCTTTGTAACTGATCCATCCGGTTTTGTATTCTCTCGGGGTGTTGCTGTAGAAGTTCAGGGAGGTGGTCCGTACATAGCCCCGCATCCCGTCGTGATCCACCAGCGTCCAGTTATCGCCGGAGGAAATCACCCGGACAACCTGGCCCGTGGTGACATGGTCCATGATAAAGGCTTTGCTGCTGCTCTTGTCCCGCATGATGGCATAGCCCTGCTTCGCAACGCCGACCACCGCCAGCGCCTGATCCGCGGAAACCTCGCTGTCCCAGCTCAGGCAGCAGGTCGGGACCGTCATTTTTTCCCCGTTCAGCACGATCGTACTGCGGCCGAGCCCCAGCTTTTCGATCGTTGCGGGAACAGCGTTCCCGGATTCGTCAATATATACCGTGCCGGTCGTTACGCCGGTCCGGCTCATGGCTTTGGCCATGCGGGCGTTCCACTCCTCCACCGTCAGGCCCGCGGATTCCTCTTCCTCCGGCTCCCCGATCGGGAGCTGTCCGGATTCAACGGTGATGCTTCCATCCGCGTTTTGCGGAATATTGTTTTCGACGGCCGGAGTCCTTTCCTGTCCGCCGGTCGGATTGTTTTCATCCTCCGGAGGCATCTCGTCCGCATTTTCGATGGGATGGGGATTACCTTCCTCGTCGTAATAAATTCCCGCTTCCTCGTCCCAGTAATCCCGCTTCACGCCGTCCCCGTTATCCGCGAAACAGACGCCGCAAAGCAGCGTGGCAATCATTACTACAGCAAGAAATACATACATCATCCTGAACACTTTGAGCTCCTCCGGATTCCGTCAATTCGCAAAATGTAGGACATATTTTCCCCCACACCCTACTTTATGTTGATATTTTACTTCTTTTGCAATATAATGTCAACTGATATGAAACATTTTTGTAACACATCGAAAGGAGTTCCATTCCTATGAAGATCTCCAAAAAAGACGCGCTGATCTGGTTCCGTTTTTTTGCCGGGCTGCCGGAGGATGAGCCCCTGGGCTGCCGCCAGCGGGAAATCGCGCTGGCTGTATTCGCGCAGATCGAAACGGCCGTGGACGCGCGCCGGGCGGAACTGCTCGCGAACATTCCGGGGCTGAAGGGCGTCGTACCCGGAAAAGACGCCGGAATCCCGGCGGGGCCGGAGGATCCGGTCTGCACGCTCTTTATCGGGCCGGAGGACCGGTTCCCGAAGGGCTGCCGCAGCTGCCTGCTGGGCACGGGGCTGTCCGCGGTCCGGAAGACCAACCGGTGCAACGCCCGCTGCCCTTTCTGCTACGATTACGGCGTACTGAACACGATCCCGCCCATCGGCGAAGGTTTGTGGGAGATTGGCGGGACCAAATTCCGCGAGGAGGATCTTCCCCTGCTCTTCTCGCTGCAAAAAAAGCCGACCGGCGTCGCCTATGTCTATCTGGAGCCGTTCATGGAGATCGAAAAATATTACGGCGTCATCCGCCGTTTTCATGAAGCCGGGATCCATCAGCATCTGTACACCAACGGGATCAGCGCGAATGAGGAAAACCTGAAGGCTCTCGGCGAAGCCGGGCTGGATGAGATCCGCTTCAATCTCGGCGCGACGAACGCGTCCGATCCGGTGATCGCAGCGATGACCGCCGCGAAAAAATACATCCCGCAGGTCGGAGTCGAAACACCGATGACCCGTGAATTCTGGGAAGCGTTCCATCAGAAGAAGGACCGGATCCTCGCCTCGGGGATCGATTTCATGAATTGCGCCGAACTGCATCTGAATGAAAACAATCTTCCGAACTATCTCGGGGAGAATCTTTATTTCTGCCGCATGGGCTATCTCAGCCCCGTTATCAGCCGCGATCTGACGCTGAAGCTCATGCGCGAGGCGGCGGTGGAGGGCTGGCCCGTGGTGGTGCACGACTGTTCCAATCATACCAAGTTCGCCCGGGATCTGAATCTCACCGCGCACGAGGGCGGCTGGTTCGGCCGCAGCGCCTATGCCATGGAGATGGAAAGCATCCCCTGGGAGGCTTTCCTCCCGGTGCTGGAGGATCCGGATTTCTCCTTTGTGGAGGAGGAGCCGCTTCCCGCCGGCTTCCGTCCCGGGGATATCGTACTGTAACGCATAGAAAACGCGGCGCGCCGGATTGGCGCGCCGCGTTCTTTTTCCGGTCAGAACTCCAGCGTCGCGAAATAATCCGCCGGCGTTTCCGCGCGCCGGATCATCCGGTAATCCCCGTCCCGGGTATAGAGGATCTCTGCGCTCTTCAGCCGTCCGTTATAGTTGTATCCCATGGAATATCCGTGGGCGCCGGTATCGTGGATCACAAGCAGATCCCCGAGGCTGATCTCCGGCAGATTCCGTCCGATGGCAAACTTGTCATTGTTTTCGCACAGGGATCCCGTTACGTCATAAACATGGTCCGCGGGCGCCTCCCGCTTCCCGCAGACGGTGATATGGTGATATGCGCCGTACATAGCCGGCCGCATCAGGTCCACCGCGCAGGCGTCGACGCCGATGTAGTCCCGGTAGGTCTTCTTCTCGTGTATCGCGCGGGTCACGAGCCAGCCGACAGGTCCGGTCATCCAGCGCCCCAGTTCTGTCTTGATCGCGACGCTCCCGTCCGGGATCAGCGCCTCATAAACTTTCCGGACGCCTTCGCCCACTGCCGCCACGTCGGCAGGTTTCTCTTCCGGCCGGTACGGAATGCCGATGCCGCCGGACAGGTCGATAAACGCGAAGCGCATGCCCGATTCCGCCGCCAGTTCCTTTCCCAGCTTCAGCAGGCGTTCGGCCAGATCCGGATAATACTCCGGCGCAGTCGTGTTGGAGGACAGGAAAGCATGCACGCCGAACGCTTTCGCGCCCAGCGCCGCCAGCTGCTTCACGGCGTCGCTCATCTGCTCCCGGGTCGCGCCGTATTTGGCCTCTCCGGGATTCCCCATGATCGTGTTCCCGATGGCGTAATCTCCGCCGGGATTGAAGCGCAGGCATACCGTTTCCGGGATCCCGCCGTGATCGCGCAGCAGCGGGATGTCCGTGATGTCGTCCAGATTCACATATCCGCCGAGACGTCTTGTCAGCGCGAACTCCTCCGGCGGCATTGCGTTGGCGGACAGGATGATCTCCTCCCCGCTGAAGCCGCATCTCTCCGCCAGCATCAGTTCTGTTTCGGAAGCGCAGTCGACCCCGCAGCCCTCCTCTTTCAGAACGGTCAGGATCGCCGGATTCGGCAGGGCTTTGACCGCAAAATATTCCCGGAAATCGCGGCACCATCCGAAGGCGGCGTTCAGTTCCCTCGCCCGCGCCCGGATCCCGGCTTCGTCATACAGGTGGAAGGGCGTTGGAAAACGTTCCGCCGCCCGCTCAAAAACTTCATCCGGCAAACTGAAATTCGGCATATGCTGTCGCTCCTTATTCCTTATAATCCTGCAGGGATACGGAAACCATCCTGCTCACGCCCTGCTCCTCCATGGCCACGCCGTACAGGCTGTCCGCGCGTTCCATGGTGCCTTTCCGGTGCGTTACGACCACGAACTGGGTCGATTTTGAGAATTCCGCCAGGTAATCCGCGAAGTATCCGATATTCGCGTCATCGAGCGCCGCTTCGATCTCGTCCAGGATGCAGAAGGGCGTCGGTTTCAGTTTCAGCGTCGCGAAAAGGATCGCGATAGCGGTCAGCGTTCGCTCCCCGCCGCTCAGCAGGCTCAGCAGCTGAAGCTTCTTTCCCGGCGGCTGGGCGTTGATCTCGATACCGCAGTTCAGCGGATCATTGGGATCAGTCAGGCTGATCTCCGCGCTCCCGCCGCCGAACAGGCGGGTGAAGGTCTCGGAAAAATAGCCCTGCAGCTTTTCGAAATTCTCGACGAAGGTCGTCCGCATCTGGTCCAGCAGCCGCGAGATCAGGTCCCGCAGATCGGCCTCCGCTTTTTCCAGATCCTTCCGCTGGGTGTTCAGCTCGTCGTATCGCGCTTTGGTTTCGGCGTATTCCTCGACCGCGCGGACATTGACCGCGCCGAGCGCCCGGATCTCCGTACTCAGCTGCGCCGCCCGCCGGTCGGCCTCCGTCAGATTGAATCCTTCGGTCATCCGGTACTCTTCGGCGCCCGCGTAGGTCACCTCATACGTATTCCAGATCCGGTCCCGCATGGTCTTCAGATCCCCGTCTGTTCTGGCCCGCGCCAGCTCCAGGCGGTGCATCCGGTCGGCGTCCCGGTTGTGCGTTTCATGCAGTCCTTCCATGTCGGACAGGATCTCCCTGAGCAGCGTCTGCTTCCGGCTCCGGTCCTCCTCGAGGGAATGCGTCACCGTTTCGCGGCCGGCCTGCTCCTGCCGGGCTTCCTCCGTCCGCTTTTCCAGTTCCGCGGCGGCGGCTTCGTCCGCCGCTTCCGCCCGGGTCATCTCCTCCAGCAGGCTTTCCCGTTTCGCCTGTTCCCGCAGAATCTGCTCCCGATCCTTCAGATAGCGTTCCCGGTCCCGCCGCAGCGTTTCCAGCGTATGCCTCAGATCGGACACCTGAAGCGTCAGCTGTAGCGTTTTCTCCGCGGCTTCCTCCGTCTGTTTCCGGGCGTCAGCCAGCTCCCGCTGTTTTTCCGCGATGCGGGCTTCCGCCTCCTCCCGCGCGAAGCGGGACTTGTCCGCGTCGCCGCTGACCTGACCCAGCTGCGCACGGATCTCTTCCATAGCCTCTTTCAGCTGTTCCGCGGCCGCTTCGGCTTCCGCGAGACGCGCGGCATGGTTTTCCTTCTCCGCGGTCGTATTGCCGACCCGTTCGGTTTCCCGGGCCACGGCGATCTCCTGCTGGTGCAGCGCCTCCAGCGCCCCGGCGGATCTTTCCTTCAGTTCCTCCTTCAGGCGCTGGCCGTCCTGCATGCGGGCAAGCAGCGTCTCCAGTTCCGCCTGCGCCGCGGAAAGCTTTTCCGTCAGTTCCTTCAGCTCCCGCTCGCGGGAGAAGAGGTTCAGCGTCTTCCCGGAGGCGGAGCCGCCGGTCATGGAGCCGCCGGAGTGCATGATGTCGCCCTCGAGCGTGACCAGCCGGAAAGCGTGGTTCCCCTTTCGCGCGATGGCGATCGCATGGCTCAGCGTATCGGCGATTACCGTGCGCCCCAGAACGTTTTCAACGATCCCGCGATAATCCTCGTCGCAGTCGATCAGATCGCTGGCAACGCCGAGGCAACCCTCGGAATCCAGCGCTTTCTTCTCCCGCTCGTCCAGCAGGCGGGATTTCACCGCGGTCATGGGCAGGAAAGTCGCCCGGCCGAGCCGGTTCGCCCGCAGGTATTCGATCAGCGTCTTGGCGGTATCCTCGTCCTCCGTCACGATATCCTGCTGCGTGTTGCCCAGTACGGTATCGATGGCAGTCTCAAATTTGCGCGGTACCCGGAGCAGCTGGCTCAGCGTCCCCCGGACCCCGGTCATATTTTCATCTCTCGCGTAGCGGATCGCGGATCTGACGGAATGGGCGTAGCCCTCCATCTCACGGCTCATTTCGTCCAGCAGCGTCCGCCGTGATTCCATATCCCGCGCTTCGGAAAGCTTCGCGTCATAGGACTGCCGGGCGGTAATGACGGACGCGTCCGCCGTCTCCAGCTCCTCCCGGACGCTCTGAAGCTTTTTCTCCAGTTCCTCCTGCAGCCGGGTCTCCGCTGTCAGCCGTTCCTCCGCGTCCCGGACGGCAGCCTCCAGCTGCTCGCCCGCTTCCCGCATCTCCGCGGCGCCGGCGGTCACCTCCGCCAGCCGGGACTCCATCGTCCCAAGCATGGTCGTCAGCCGCGTCTGATCGTTCATCGCGGCAGCCTGCCGGTTCATTTCGCCCAGCATGGCGTCTTTTTCTTCTTCCAGCGCGGTCTCGCGCGTTTTTTCCCCGGTCCGGGCGTCTTCCTCGGCCTGCTTCGCCGCGGTCAGCTTCGCCTCCGTCTCCTCCAGCAGAGCGGATTGTTCCGCGTTGTCATTTTCGCCGCTCTCGCTCATCCGGTCGGCTTCCGCCATGCGT
The DNA here is from genome assembly GCA_937906775.1 of uncultured Clostridia bacterium. Lineage (GTDB taxonomy): Bacteria > Bacillota > Clostridia > Christensenellales > Aristaeellaceae > Aristaeella. The sequence goes on along the minus strand of CALCUD010000125.1, from coordinate 67,753 downwards.
TCTTCAGCGATCCGGATCTCCTCTGTGATCCGCGCGCGGTTCTCCCCGCGGTTTTTCCGGCGCTCGGCCACTTCGCGGGCCGCGTTTTGCGCCTCATGGACCTGCTCCATTCCGGCCATCAGCGCGGCGTGCGCCTCCGTGATCTTTTCCTCCAGCGCGGCGATCTCCGCCTGGCGCGCGTCGCGCTGCTCGGTTTTCTGCTGCAGCGTGACCTCGGTCTGGTCCAGTACGGCGCGGATCCCCTGCAGGTCCGCGTCCAGCTCCCGCAGTTTCGCCTCCATTTTGTCGCTCCGGACAAGAAAAAGATTCAGATCCAGCACCTTCAGCTCCGCGGAAAGTTCCAGATAAACCCGGGCAGCCTTCGCCTGATCCTCCAGCGGATTCAGCTGTCTCTTCAGCTCGTCCAGGATATCGTCGACCCGGCTCAGATTGTCCACCGTGTGCGCCAGTTTTTTGTCCGCTTCTTCTTTCCGGCTTTTGAACTTGACGATGCCGGCGGCCTCCTCGAACACCTGCCGCCGGTCTTCCCCCTTGCGGGAGAGGATCTCGTCGATCCGGCCCTGGCCGATGATGGAGTACCCTTCCTTGCCGATGCCGGTATCGCGGAAAAGGTCGACGATGTCCTTCAGCCGGCAGGCGGAACGGTTCAGATAATATTCGCTGTCGCCGCTGCGGTAGACCCGCCGGGTCACCATCACCTCGGCATAGTCCAGCGGAAGCGCCCTGTCCTCGTTGTCGAAGATCAGGCTGACCTCGCAGTAGCTCAGCGGCTTGCGCTTCTGGGTGCCGCTGAAGATCACGTCCTGCATGCTGGCGCCGCGGAGCGTTTTCGCGCTCTGCTCGCCCAGGACCCATCGCACCGCGTCGCCGATATTGCTCTTGCCGGAGCCGTTGGGGCCCACGATGCCCGTAATGCCCTCGTTGAAGACGATCTCCGTCCTCTGGGCAAAGGACTTGAACCCGTACAGCTCCAGTTTCTTCAGTCTCATGGAAATCTCCTTGCAAAGATTACTGATAACACTTTATTATACTATATCCGCAGCCCGTCTCACAACACAAAAACACAAGATGCACGAAATGAAAAAGCCCCGGAAGAAATCTTCCGGGACCGGTATGCTTTTTGATCAGTCAACGGTGTAGGGCATCAGGGCGATGGCACGCGCGCGCTTGATGGCCTCTCCCAGCTGACGCTGATGCTTGGCGCAGTTGCCGCTCATACGACGGGGCAGGATCTTGCCGCGTTCGTTGGTGAAGCGACGGAGACGGTTAACGTCTTTGTAATCGATGTACTCGATCTTATCCACACAGAAGCTGCAAACCTTCCGGCGGGGACGGCGTCCTCCGCGGGGGCGCGGTCTTCTTTCACCGCGATCTTCAGACATAGTGCGTAACCTCCTTACTCGAGAGTGTTAAAAGGGAAGCTCATCGGACTCCACAGCGGTGAAGCCGACGGCCTGGGGTTCTGCAGAAGGAGCGGCGGGGGCGGAATATCCGCCGGCCGCGTCGTCGTTGCGGGAGGAAAGGAATTCGACATCTTCGGCGGTCACTTCCAGGCTGGCGCGGGTCGTCCCGTCCTGAGCCTGATAGGTCCGCACGCTGACAGGGCCGACCACCGCGACCTTCCGGCCCTTGGCCAGGAATTTCGCGCAGTTTTCACCCAGCTGACGCCAGGCGCTGACGCGGAAGAAATCCGCTTCGGGCTGGGCATTCTGGGCGTCGCGGCGAACGCGGCGGTTAACAGCCACGGTAAAATCACAGACATTGATTCCGGCGGACGTGGTCCGCAGTTCGGGGTCACGGGTCAGATTACCGATAATCGTCAGCTTATTCATCTTGTCATACCTCTCTTCTCTACACGTCGTACGTTATTCGGCATCTTCGGCAGGGGCGGCTTCCTCGGCGGGAGCAGCTTCTTCAGCGGGAGCGGCTTCTTCAGCAGCTTCGGCTACAGGAGCTTCCTCGGCGGGGGCAGCCACGGGAGCGGGCTTCACAGCGCGGGGCTTGACAGCGGAGCGCTTTTCTTCCAGCTTCACGACCAGATAACGGAGAACATTCTCGTTGATCTGCAGGTTACGCTCGAGCTCGCGGGGCAGTTCGGCGGGAGCCTTGAAGGTCACCAGCACGTACCAGCCTTCGGTCTTGTAGTCGATGGCGTAGGCCAGGCGGCGCTTGCCCCACGTTTCATCAACCTTTTCGATCTCACCACCGTTGTTGGCGATCAGGGTGGAAACCTTCTCGATCAGTTCCTTCCGAGCGGTTTCTTCCAGACCGGTGTCGATGATGTAGATCAGTTCATACCTGTTCATCATTCTTTCACCTCCTCACGGACTTATGGCGCCGCGAATCCCGCGGCGCAAGGATGTGCCAGTTGAGGATTATATCAGAAGCCCCTTTGATTTGCAAGGGGAACAGCAACTTTTTTCGATCCTTTTTTCTTTCCGTTTTCCTTCCACAAGATATAGTTTTTTTCCTGTTCCGCCGTCACAATATTCTTGCATTCCCGGGATGTTCCCCTTATACTTGCGGGGATGCTACCGGATGGAATTTTCGCTTTCCCGGAAAGGAGGAAGCCCGGATGTCCTGGTTCCTGTTCGCGCTGATCTGCGTTCTCGGTTGGGGGCTGGCCGATCTTTTCTATAAAAAGAGTTCCGATGACGGCGACCGTTACTCCCACCTGCGGATTGCCATATGGGTCGGTCTGGTGATGGGGGTCTGCGCCTTCGCGCTGCTGCCCCTGGCCGAAACGCCGATGAGTTTTCCGGCTCTGCTGTCCGGCGCGGTGAAATACGCCCCCGCCTCCCTGTGCTATATCCTTTCCATGGTCATCGGCTACGCCGGTCTCCGGTATCTGGAGCTTTCCGTCGTTTCCCCGGTCCAGAACGCCTCCGGCGCGCTGAGCATGGTGTTCATGCTGATCTGGTTCCTGTCCGCGGGGCGGATCGCCTCCCTGTCGGAGGAGTTCTCCCCTCTGGATATTGCCGGAACCCTGCTGATCGTGGCGGGCATGATCGCCCTGGCGATCGCCGAGCAGCGTCTCTCCCGGCAGGAGAGCTCCCTCGCGCCGGAGGAAAAGAAGTACCGTTTCGGCGCCCTGGCGCTGCTCTTCCCCCTGCTCTACTGCCTCTTCGATACGCTCGGCACCGCGGCCGACGGGATCATCCTGGATGAGGAGACCGGCCTCGGTCTCGGCGAGATCGATGTCATCATCCTTTACGGCCTCACCTTCCTGCTGGTGGCGGTCATTCTGTGGATCTTCCTCTGGATCAAAGAGAAAAAGCCATACAATCCCTTTACGAAAAAAGAGCTGAAGACCAAAGGGATCGCGGCCTGCTGCGAGGAATTCGGTCAGGTGTTCTATGTTTACGCGATGGCGCGGAATCCGGTGCTTTCCGCCCCGATGGTGGCTTCCTACTGCATCGTTTCCGTCCTGCTCTCCCGTATATTCCTGAAGGAAAAGCTGGACCGGTCCCGCGCGGCGTGCATCGTCGCGGTGGTGGTCGGGATCGTGCTGCTTGGCGTCTCGGAGGGGATCTCGGAGCAGTAAACCGGCAGATGAATAATAAAGAAGGATTTCCGGACCGACTGTCCGGAAATCCTTTGCTATTCATTGCGTCTCAGTGCTTTCCAAGGATCTTTTTAATCAGATTCTTGAATTTGATCTCAAACCGCAGCAGATAGCTGTGATCCAGGATGAGCTTGCACTGTTCCAGCTCCTTCCGGAGCTGCAGCGTATCGTTGGCCAGCCTTTCGAAGGCGCTCGCCCCGTTGGCCAGGAAAGCCCCGGCGCAGTTCAGCCGGCCGTCCCGGCACAGATGATCTCCTCCCAGCGGGCTGGCGTAGTAGCTCAGCAGCGCACGCCATTCCTGATGCTCGCCGCCTACCAGCGGCAGGCTCTTGTCCGCGTAACCGGTGATCATATCGATCGCCAGTGATTTCCCCCGGCCGAAGGTCGCGTATTCCTCGTGCCAGTTTTTCCGGGAGGTGACCGCCAGCAGGAAGAAATTGGTCGTATGCGTGTTGAAAAATTCCCATACGTCCCCGACCAGCCTGCAGATCTCCTCCGGTTCCCCGGCCTTGAGCTTCAGGACGAACAGTTTCCGATCGTCGGCAGTCAGCATTTCGCGGAATTTTTCCTGCATGTGACCGAAGCGGCCCTTCATCTCCGGGATTTCCTTCTCTGCGGCGTCGTAATTGGTCGTCCCGTCCGGCAGCAGCAGCGCGTTTTTATCTTTGGCCTTGGTGTGCAGCATGTAGCCGTGATCGGTAAAGCGGAGCATCCCGTTTTCATTGGCATTGTAGGGTCCGCTGATCATCTCGCCGGAAACGATGGTTTCCAGAATTTCCGGCAGCTTGTCCTGATCCTGGATTGCAGCCCAGGACAGCGGAAAGCTGTCGCACTGCCGGCCGAGGAAGTCGGTGATCCGGAAGGACACCTCGCAGTTGTATCCCAGGCTGACGATATATTTGCATTCCTTGTATTCCATCACCTTAACGGACATTGCAAACCCCTCTCCCCCGCGACCGTTTTCCGGCCGGTATGATGTCAGTATAGCAAATCCGTCCGCCCAATTCAATCTTTTCCGGCTTCCGGCCGTCCCGCTCCCGGTTTCGCGTATACAAAAAAACCGGATCCCGCGGCGGGAACCGGCCTTATTGTACGTTATCGGATTACTTTATCGGGATTTGCAGCCAGAAATGAGGGCCGATCACGGTGGATCCGTGCAGAATATTATCGTTCTTTTTCTGGATTTCCTTGACGGTGACGCCGAACTTGCCGGCAATGCCGCTCAGGGTGTCGGTCGCGGTCACATGGTACCACTGATATCCCTTGTCCGCCTTGAAACCCGGCTTGCCGTTCACGTTGTCCACCCAGCATCCGCCTGCTCCGCCGACCACGTCGTTCAGTTCTTCGTCCTGCAGATTAACCATTTTCTCATCCATAATAATCTTCTCCCTTCATTCGGCAATCTTCGTGCCAGATAATATAAACCGTATTGTTCTCACAGGGATCCTGTTCCGGAACAGGATCGGATCCTGATCAGAGGAAGATGAAGTATCCGGCGCCGCCGTTGTAGACATAACCGCTCTTGGTGCCGAACCTGATCTTGACATAATGGCCGCTCTTGCCCAGAACATCGTAGGTTTTTCCCCACTTGGCGCAGCCGATGATCTCCCCGCCGGGCTCCTTGCGGATGTTCACGCCGTTGGTGCTGGTGATCTTGATCTTTCCGCCGGAGGACTTGACCGTTGCTCCGCCGATGACTTCGTCCATCTCCGTATCGTTCAGTTCAACAATTTTCTGATCTGTCACAGTGAATTCCTCCCTTCCATTTCCGTTTCCGTATTGTCATACGAATCATACCGCAAAGGGGCTACAGATGCAACACTTTTTTCACTGATTTGTATATATTTTGTAACATTTAGCCGGTAAAAAACCGGATGGACGCGTATCCATCCGGTTCATTTCCGTTTGTGAAGCAAAAACCGCGCGGTCAGCTTCGCCATGTCTCCCCAGGCGCGCTGACCCGACTGCCGGGCGTAAAGGTTCATGGCTCCGGCCATCTTGCGGGTGGCGGCGAAGGATCCCGCGTAATCATCCCGGAATTCCTCGGCGATCATCCGCACCGCCTCAAGCGCGGCGCCGGGATTCCGGGAAAGGCTGTCCCCCTGGAGATAAACGTCCGCGAGAGGCTCATGGCTGTATTCGACATGGAACCGCTCCGTCAGGCGCAGGGCAAACTCCCAGTCCTGCATGCGCGGAAACCTTTCATCGAAGGGAACTTCACGCAGGCATTCACTCCGCCCCAGCACGGTCTGCGTGCTGACGAAATTATACAGGAGCAGCTGCTCCTTCCGGATCCTTCCGGGCAGGATCTCCTCCCCGGGGCGAACGGTGCAGACTCCGTTGTCCCAATGGCGGAACGCGCTGAAAACGGCGTCCGCGCCCGTGTCCTCCAGAAACCGGATCTGCTTTGCCAGTTTGTCCGGCACCCAGGTGTCATCGCTGTCGAGAAACGCGATATATTCGCCTGTCGCCGCCGCGACGCCGCGGTTGCGGGCCCGGCAGGCGCCTCCGTGTTCCAGCGGAAGAAGCCGGATCCTTCCGTCCCCGGAGGCGGTCCATTCTTCCCTCGTCCCGTCCGTGGAGCCGTCATCGGCGATCAGGATCTCGACCTCAACGCCGGTCTGCGCGAGCGCGCTGCCGACCGCCCGCCGGAGCAGTTCCCGGCGGTTCAGGGTCGGAATGACTACGCTGACTGTTGCCATGCTTCCTCCGTGTCATTACGTCCGGTCATGGTTTCACTTCCGCAGGGGATCCGGCCGGATTCCGGTCGGCGGAAGGCTGTATCCACTGTTCCAGCGTCGGAATCATCTTCTTTTCCGCTTTGGTCATGTTTTTGCGGGCCTTGGAATAGCTTGAATAAGCGTCCAGCATCATGCCGGCCGGTCCGTATCCGATCTGTTTTCCCTTGTGGAGCCACAGGATCTCGTCACAGAAGCTCCGCATAGTGGACAGGCTGTGGCTGACGAACAGAACCGTGTTTCCCGCCTCGCAGTAGCTCTGCATCCAATCCCTGCATTTGGAGGCGAAACCGTCGTCCCCGACCGCCAGCGCCTCGTCGACCACCAGAATATCCGTCTTTACCTGGGAGGAGATGGCGAAGCCGAGGCGGGCCCTCATGCCGCTGGAATAGGTCCGTACAGGCTGATCGATGAACTGGTCGATGTCGGCAAATTCGATGATGTCATCTTCCATCGCGGCGATCTCCCGGTCGGTAAAGCCCAGCAGCAGGCATTTGTAGTGAATGGCCTCCCGCCCCGTCAGATGCGCGTTCATACCGATCTTGGTATTCAGGATGCCGACGGAGCCGTTGACCGTCACCCGGCCGGAAGTCGGCTGGGAGATCCCGGCGATAATGTTGCTCAGCGTGCTTTTCCCGGAGCCGTTCATGCCGATCAGCCCGATCCGCTTTCCTTCCGGGAAATTGGCTGTGATATGGTCCAGCGCGCGGAACCAGGTTTTCTTTCCGCCGCGGAATCCCTTGCTTTTCATGGGGAATTCCTTGACCAGATCCTCGATCCGGATCACGATTTTATCCGTCATCTTTTCGTCCCCCTGTCACAGCAAGTCGGCATAGCTGCTTCTGGTCCGGACATGGAGCCGGCAGCCGATCACCAGGATGATCAGAGTGACCGCCCAGAAATAGGGGGTCTGCCAGGATTTTTCCCAGAATCCCCGCTGAAACAGCATGGAATCGCGGTATCCCATGGTGATATAGGCGAGCGGATTCAGCTTCAGCAGCGTCTGCGCGGTCCCCTTCAGACCGTCCAGCGGGGAGATGGTATAGCTGACATAGAACAGCAGACGGACGATCGGCGCCATGATCTTGCCCCAGTCGGCGAAAAGCACGCCCAGGGAGCTGCTCAGCAGGCTGAAAGCAAATACAAAGATCACCATCGCGGCGAAATAATACAGGATCTGGAACATATACCAGTGCGGCTGCACCCTGAAGCAGATCAGCACGATCAGCGTCGCGACGCACATCCACAGATGGTCGATCAGCCGGATGGCGATCTCCTTGGCCGGAATGATCGTCAGGGGGATGTTCATGTTCCCGATGATGGAACTGTTGGAGGAGATGGCGTTCGAGCTGCTCAGCAGAACGGAACTCATAAAGAACCACGGGGTCATCCCGGTGACCATCCAGACGATGAAGGGAAACCCGTCCTGATCGCTTCTCGCTTTGAAGCCGACCCCGAACACAAGCCAGTAGACGAAGATCTGGAGCGCGGGGCTCAGAAAGTCCCACACCCGGCCCAGCCGGGTCTCGTTGATCTTAGCCTTTTTCTCATATCGGGCCAGTCGCCAGATCCGGCTCAGATTCTTCCCCGCTTCTTTCAATACGATGGATACTTCCCGCATGAATCGCTGTCCTTCCCGCCGTTAAGTCTGCTTCGGCGCGTATTTTCTTATTCCTTCGCTCCCGCACGGGCCCTGCGGGAATACTCGCTGATGGCGTCCGCCAACCGTTCCCGGTTCTTCTGATCCCGGAAGGGATAGAAGGCGTCGATCTTCTCCCGGTATTTCTCCTTCAGCTGGCACCCGTTCTCCATATAGCGGATCAGCTCCGCAGCCAGTTCCGCCGGATCTTCGATCACGTCTCCCAGGCCGTCCCGGTGATACTCAAAGTATCCCGGCTTGTAGTGGATTCCGAAGAACTCGTCCGCGTCCGGCTGGAAGTAGATCATCGGCTTGTACAGATAGGCGAAGTCGAAGGCGACGGAGCTGAAATCCGTCACCATCAGATCCGCCTCGGCGAAAAGATCCCGGTAACACTCCGCCTGCTCGATGGTCTCCAGGCGCGGATCCGCGTCAAACGGCCGGATATTCGCGGCTCTCATGGCGGGATGCTGTACAAAGATGATCTGATATCCCAGTTTTTCCGCGGTGTCGAACAGCCGTTTGTCATTCAGCAGAGCGGTATAGGTCCGGAAATAGATGCTGTTCTCGGTATCCCCGGTCACGAGGCGCCTGCTGCGGCCCTCGACGCCCTTGGAAACCAGATACTTCCGCCAGGTCGGCATGATCACGATCTTTTTCTTCGGCGCGTTGTAAAGCAGGTCGAACCGGGCCAGGCCGATCAGATGGATCTGCTCCGGCAGCAGACCGTAGTTCGGCTCGGACAGGGAGGCCGCTTCCCCGCGGGAGGCGGCGGTGATCATGCTGAATTTCCCGCTGTGGCGGTTGTAATATCCGGACATGTCGTCCTTGCTGATGCCGTGCCGGATAAAGGCGACGGTGCGGGTGTTCAGAATATCCGCGATGAGTCCGGTATTCTCGCCGAAAGGATTCATGATCTCGTGAATTTCGTGGGAGGCCGCCGTTACTTCGGCGTCCAGGCAGATCTGCCGGAATTCCGGCGTCGCGGGATCAATCACTTCGCCGATGGCCTTCAGCCGTTCAAAATCCGGGCTTTTACTGTCCAGCACGTAGATGGGCCGGACCTGATCCTTCCGGTTTTCGAGCAGATAGTGGAACAGCGCTTCGCCGTTATCGTCCGCCTTGCCGATCCGGTCGTTAATCAGCCAGATCGGGCGCGCTGCCCGTTCCTTCCGGGTTTTCAGATGATGGATCCGGTATTTCAGGGCCTGCCGTCCGTCGGGATTCCGGGCCCACCAGAGCATCATCAGCAGGTACCGCGCTTCCCAGGCGGAGCGGCGCGCCGCGGTGTTCCTTCTTCCGGTGATCACACCGTTCCGGTAGCGGAGCAGCCAGTCTCCGAACGCCGCGTACTGGAAGCGGACCGGCTGCAGCGCCGAGGTGTACGCGCAGGTGATCTCCCGGACGGGCTCGTCCTTTCCGTCTTCTTCGTAGCCGAGGGTGACGGTCAGCTTCTTCGCGCCCTTCGGCGGGCGGATCACGGCGTTGAAGCCGAGCTTGCCGGATACGGTTTCGCCCAGCATGCTGAAGGTCAGGGGTTTCGCGTCCTCCAGGACGGATTGCTTCTCCCCGTTCACGGTCATGTAGGGATGCACGTTTTCGAAGCGTTCCGCGTCCAGAAGCCGCTGGCAGATCAGATAGATATTTCCGTCAAAGCCGCGCGTATATTCCAACGTCAGCCGGCTGTCGCCGTCCGGTTCGGAGGACAGGATCGACGCCGGCGTTTCCCCGGGCTGCAGGCGCATTTTTTCACGCTGCAGGAAGGCGCGCTGCGTCAGCTCCATTCCCTTGGTGTTCAGAATGGCTTCATGGCTGATTTTTACCAGCGCGGAATCCACCGCCGCGCGGATATCCGCCAGGTGCTCCGGCTCGGGCAGGATATCGGTCCAGGTCGCGTAACGGCGCAGATGCGGGCTCATCATCGTCATCGCGTACTGCTGCGCGAAATCGCCGCCCGCTTCCAGCGGTCCTTCAATGGCCGCCCGGAGTGATTCTCCCGATTCATGCTTGACCGCTTCCTGCCTCCGGATCCTTCTCGTCGGATCGTAAGGGATATGGTATTCCGACTCCTCCAGATACAGGACGGTGGCGTCCGGGATCAGAATGTCCGCCATGAACCGGCCGTTCGCGCACCGGCTGTTGATATTTGCGACAAAGCGGACGCCTTTTTCCCGGATCGTTTCCGTCCGGTACAGCGCGCCGGTCAGGGAAACCGGGATGCTGATATTCCCGATCTGATTGAGGTCATAGATCCCGGATTTACGGAATCCCCGGCGGGTATTCATCCGGGCATGGATACCGCTGGCGTCCCGGATCGTCGGAAGCAGGATCACCGGGTAAGCGCCGGGCATTTTCTCCGTCCACGTCCGGACGGTCTTCACCAGATTGTCGGAAATCTGTTCCTCCGGTTTTGAAAACAGGATCCATTCGCCGGTCGCTTCCTCCAGCGCCCGGTTGGCAGCTTCCTCCGGGGTCAGCCCGGCACAGTCCAGCACCGTCGCGCCCGAACCCTGTTTTTCTTTCAGCCGTTCGCGAGCTTCCTCATCCATCGCGCAAAAGACCGTCTGAATCGCGTCTGCCGGATCGGGACACCCGGTCTGCTCCGGTATCCGGATTTTATCCGCCGCTTCTCCCGTTGTCCGGATCACCAGCGTCAGCTTTCCGTTTCCCATTTTTCATTACTCCTTTGATTCTGCGGTTTCACCGTTGGAATAAGTTTCCCCGATTTTTTCAAATGCCTCTTTCAGATACGCGTTGTACGCGGGGATCCTGTCTTCCCAGGAGGCGTACTTCGGGTCTCCCCGGCGGTCCGGAAGGTCATAGTTCTCTGTCAGGTATTTCCCCAACACGTCTGTCATGACTCTGCCGCCGAAATAGTTGATATGCCCCTGATCGCGCATGCCGGTTTCCAGGTCGAATCCGATCTCGTCCATCAGGTACAGATAATTCACATAGCCGATCCTGTTTTCCCCGCACCAGTCCTCGATCCGGTTGAAGACCAGCTGATCCTCCTCCGGGGCAATGTAGGGAAGCACAACGAACAAAAGCTCCACATTGTTTTCTCTGCACAGATCCCGGATCTGTTCCAGATAGGCAAGGGCGTCCGGGGCGATCTCGCCCTTTTCAGTCCGGTCGATCAGTCTGAATTCGCTGAGCAGCTTGCTTTTTTTGCCGCGGAACGCGTGAGTGACTTCCTCCAGGCTGCCTTTGCACAGCAGGTCCACAGGTTTGAAGTCATCGCCGTTGATTTCCTCCCAGCGGTTGTGATAAAGGCTGAAGGGTAACAGGTATTCCTCCCAGTGTTTGGGGGAATAGATCCGCGTCACGGTCCGGAACTTGAGGGGAAGATCCAGCATATTGTCAAACGTTTTGTGGGCCGTGCCGGTTGTTGACTTGGTTTTTCTCGCGGCCTGATAAACATCCATCACAAGCATTTTCGGGTGATGGCGCCGGATCACTTCCTCCGCGGTCACCGTTGTCAGATCCAGCTTCTGTCCGCTGATGCCCTGATTCACGGAGGCAATTCCGTAATCCCGGAAAAGCTGCATGCTGTACAGGGCGTGGTAAACGTGGCTCGATCCGATCGTCGCCATGTCGACGGTGCCGGGTTCCTCGTTCGCGGAAGCGAGATAATACTGGGAGTAGCTTTTCAGAAACAGGACCTTGTTGACAAAGAAGAAAAGCACCGCGAAAATCGCCAGAAACAGCAGCACCCGGAGCACGCCCGGCAGCCGTTTCACCCTGGAAGCGGATTCATCCGTTTTCATTCAGCGCTTCTCCTTTCTCAGAATCCCGCGTAGATAAAGGACGCGGCGTCATAGGACGTTCCCCACATGCCAAAGATCAGAACGAAGAAGATCCCCGCCATGATCAGCGCCCAGCGGACTGCGATGGGCATACCCAGGATCTTCTCCCGCAGGTCGGTCTTCCTGTAGCGGAAAATGGAGGTAATCAGCAGGATCACCAGGCTGACCGCCAGCACGAGGCAGACGCGCTTGCTCATTCCGAGCTGGCTTCTCATCCCGCTGAAGCAGCAGGAAAGGTCCCACCGGGTCAGCATGCCGAGGAGATATCCGACCGCGGAGCGGAAGGAAGGCGCCCGGAAAAAGACCCAGCTGATGTCGATCAGCGCGAAGGTGAACAATCCGCGGATCAGGCGGTTCACTTTCGCGTCCGGGTTGATCCCGAGCCGGCCGGCGACGCGTTTCCGCAGGGGCTTCAGCAGGTCGCCGATGACCTGATATGCGCCGTTCAGCCCGCCCCAGACGATGAAGGAGAGTCCCGCGCCGTGCCACAGGCCGCTGACCAGGAAAACGATCATCAGGTTCAGATATTTCCGTCCCCGGCCCTTCCGGTTTCCGCCCAGCGGAATGTACAGGTAATCCCGGAACCAGGTGCTCAGGCTGATGTGCCATCTGCGCCAGAATTCCGCCACCGAAAGGGAGAAATACGGCGTCTCAAAGTTCCGGATCAGCCGGAAGCCCATCGTCTCCGCGGCGCCGAGCGCCAGCAGGCTGCAGCCGGCGAAATCGCAGTAAAGCTGCAGAGCAAAGAAGACCGCGCCGATGATCAGCGCCGGACTGTATGCTGTCTCCCACGCGCCGAAGATCCTGTTAACCGTGACTCCGAGCCGATCGCTGATCACGAGCTTCAGGAAGTAGCCGAAAAGCATCGTCAGCAGTCCTTTTTTGACGCCCTGGGGATCAAAGCGGTGTTCCTCCTGCATCTGGGGCAGCAGCGTATCCTTCCGCTCGATCGGGCCTGCTGTCAGAACCGGGAAAAACGAGACGAAAGCGGCGTAGCGGATCAGATTCTTTTCCGCGCCGCGCTTGCGGTATACGTCGATCAGATATCCGACGGTCTGAAAGGTGAAGAAGGAAATGCCGAGCGGGGCGGTCAGGCTGATCTTCGGCGTCCTGATCTCCGCGCCGAAGCGGGAAAGAACGCGCGCTCCGGATTGAACAAAAAAGTCCGCGTATTTGACCAGCAGCAGCGGCGTCAGCACGGCAATCACGCAAAGCACCAGCCGCGCCTTGCGCTTTCCTTCGCCGTTCAGCCACAGGCCGCCGAGCCATCCTGCCAGGATCATCGCAGGAAGGACAACCACGCTCCGTCCGCCCTGCATGGCGTAAAACGCCAGGCTGACCGCGAGGACCCAGCCCGTTCTGATTTTTTGCGGCAGCGCGTAATAAAGCAGGACCGCCGCGAACAGGAAGGCAGGATAAAGGATCGAAATCAGACTCATGCGGTGTACCTCAAATCTGGTTTATTCACAGGACGCGGAACAGTTCTCCCCGGAAAAGCCGGCCGATCAGCCGGATCAGCGCCACAGGCGCCATCCGGACGCGCTGCATTTTTCCCGGGCCGCAAATGGGGCACCAGAGCAGGATGAATTCTTCCAGCGTCAGCGTCATCACGCGCTCGCTGATCTTCCGCATCACGGGATAATCACTGTCCGGCTCGGCGAAAAGGCCCTTCGGCGCCGGCTCCTCCCCCAGCGTTTCCCGCATATGCTCGTGAAGGTAATTGTACAGGGTGGAAAAACCGGTCCAGGTCCGCTTCGCGGTCAGGCTCCCGGTCAGGCTCATCACGCTCCGGAAATACAGGGAGTCGTGAAACGCGTCCAGCAGACCGTGTTCCTTCAGCCCCTCGCGGATGCCGTCGATCGCCTTGACGGCGCTCAGCGGGTCGCGGTCCGTTTTGCTCTGGATGTTGTCCAGCTGGCCCACGCGGTAATGGAGCAGCACCCGGTCGACCGTCGCGATCCGGTCGGCCAGCGCCATGCCCATGGCGTTGAAATAAAGGTCGTTGTTGGCGAAGATCTCCTGATAGCGGATGCCGATCTTTTCCAGATAAGCCCGGCGCCAGAGCTGCGTCCAGGGGACGAGGCAGTTGAACACCGCGTCCTTCGCGTCTTTCGCGCTGAAAACGCCTTCCGGCATGTAGCGGCTCTGGAGGTACCGCTTCCGTTCGCTGATCTCGCCCGTCCGGCAGTTGAAAAAATCGGCGTTGAAGGTCACGACGTCGGCGCCCGTCTCCTCCGCGCGGGCGACGGCGGTCTCGATCAGTTCCGGCTCAAACAGGTCGTCCGAATCGAGAAACAGCACATATTCGCCCCTTGCCCGGCTCAGCCCGTTGTTCCGGGCCGCGCCGGCAAAACGGTTCTGCTGGGTGATCAGGAGGAAGCGGGGATCCTCCCGGGCGATCCGCCGTACGGTGTCAGGTCCGCCGTCGGTACTCCCGTCGTCGACGATCAGCGCCTCAAAATCGGACCTGGTCTGTGCTTTCAGATAGCCCAGCGTCTCCTCCAGCAGCGAATCGCCGTTGTACAGAGGCATCACAATGCTCACGGTGGGTTCCGTCCGTGTCTTTTCTTCCATCCGCTTCCCGCCCTTTCAAAACCTTATTGTACCTCTTTTCCGGCCAAAACGCAAGGAACCCCGCGCTTTTACGCGCGGGGTTCCGGAAAGGGTCGGATCGGGGATTATTTGACGGTCAGGTTGCATACGGCGTAGACGCCGCTGCCGTCCGTCGCGCGGGCGATGATTTTGCAGGTGCCGAATTTGAGCACCGTCACCTCGCCGTCCTGACTCACCTTCGCGACGTTTGTATCGCTGCTCTCCCAGGTGATCTTCCGGTAGGAAGCGTCGGAGGGCGATACGGTCGCGTTCAGGGTAAAGCTGGTCGGACCGCCCTCGCTCAGGACAAAGGTCCTGGAGGTTTCGCTCAGCTTGATGGACGTGACCTTTTTGCAGATCACGGTGATCTTGATGGTGGCTTTCTTTCCGCTGCCGTCCTTCGCCTTCGCGGTGATGGTCGTCGTACCGGCCTTGACAGCGGTCACGAGACCGTTCTTGTCGACCGTCGCGACGTCGGGTTTGCTGCTGCTCCATTTGAAGCTGGGCTCTGTGGCGTTCGCAGGCTTATAGGTCAGGCTGATTTTCTGGGTGATCTTCTCTCCCTCTTTCAGAGTCAGGGACTTGGAGGCTGGAGAAGCCTTGATGCTGGTGATCTTGGTGTTGACGACCTTGACCATGCAGGAGGCGGACTTATTGCTGCCGTCGAGTGCTTTCGCGGTAATCGTCGCGGTGCCTCTCTTTTTCGCCGTGACCTTGCCGGTGTTTTCATTGACCGAAGCCACATTCGGATTGCTGCTTGACCATTTGACGTCTCTGTTATACGCGTTGGTGGGGCTGACGCCGGCCTTCAGCTGATAGGTCACGGTCTTGCCCTTGATCAGCTTCAGGGTCACGCCGGTCGTGTTCAGCTTGATCTTGGCCACGTCGCGCTTTCTGACGGTTACCTTGCAGGTTGCCTTGACCGATCCGTCCTCGTTCGCCGCGGTGATCGTGCATCTGCCGGCGCCGACGGCCGTGATCCTGCCGTTCTCGTCCACCGTGGCGACGTCCTTGTTGCTGCTGGACCAGAAGATCTTTTCGTTCGCCGCGGTCGCGGGCTTGATCTTCGCGGTCAGCGTGTAGGTCACGGTCCTGCCCTTCTTCAGGGTCAGGGCTTTGGAGGTCGCGTTCAGCGTGATGCTGTCGATCAGGCTGTTGGTCACTGTCACGGTGCAGTAATAACGCTTGCCGCTGCCGTCCGTAGCCCTGGCATAGATCTTGCAGGTACCGGGCTTGTGTGCGGTCACGAGACCGTTCTTGTTCACGGTCGCGACGGTGGGATCGTTGGAGGTCCATTTCAGCGTCCTGTTCGCCGCGTCGGCGGGCGTCACGGTCGCGTTCAGCTGCAGCGTTACGGGGGATCCCTCCTCCATCAGCAGCGACGCTGTCTTCCGGTCCAGCTTGACCTTGGTTACCAGTTTGTTACTCACCGTCACGGTGCAGGTGGCTTTCACGCCCGTGTTGTCGGCAGCGGTGCAGGTCACGGTGCAGGTGCCGGGGGCGACCGCGGTCACAACGCCGTTTGCGTCGACTGTGGCGACCGTCTTGTCGCTGCTTTCCCATTTGACGGAGGGATCCGTGGCTTTTTCAGGCTCGATCACGGGTACGAGCACGTTGCTTCCCTTGCTGTTGGAGCTGATCTCCAGCTTCAGGGTGTTCTGATTCAGCTTGATCCCGGTGATCTTGTTGTATTTCACGGTCACAACGCAGGAGGCCACGACGCCGCTCCCGTCCTTCGCCCGGACGCGGATGGTCACCGTACCCGCCTTGAGGTTGCCGTTGGCCGTCACGACGCCGTTCTGGTCGACCGTGGCAAGAGTCTTGTCGCTGCTTTCGAAGGTCACCTCACGGTTCCGCGCGTCGACAGGATAGACAGTCGGGATCAGGGTGAAGGACACGGTCTGCCCCTTCTTCAGGTTCAGCGTCTTGGTGTATTTGTTCAGGGAAATGCTTTCGACCTTCTGGTCATCGACGGTCACCTTGCAGGTGGCGGTTTTTCCGCTGCCGTCAAGCGCTTTGGCCGTGATCGTCGCGGTACCGTTGGCGACCGCGGTCACGAGTCCGTAATCATCGACCGTCGCCACGGCGGTGTTGCCGGAGGTCCATTCGACCGCGGGGTTGAAAGCGTCCGCGGGAGTGACGGTCGCGGTCAGCTGCAGCGTGTCCGCGGGCGCCAGCGTGGCGTTCGTCTGGCTCATCGTGATCCCGGTCACCGCTTTTTTCGTCACCGTCACCGTCACCGTGATGGCGGAGGCGGTCGTATCGGCGGGAGTGATCGTGATGGTGGCCGTGCCGACGTCTCCGGCAGTCACAACGCCGTCTTTGGATACGGTCGCGACGGTCTTGTCGCTGCTGCTGTAGCTCAGCGTTTTGTTCGCCGTGTTGTCCGGCGATACGGCGGCGCCGAGGCTCGCGGTCGGTTTGGCGCCGTTCCCGATCTCAAGCTTGACGGTAGTCTGGGGGACCGTCACCTTGACGGCGTGCTGTACGAGACCCGTCGCTCCGCAGACGGTGCAGACGCCGTTCGCGTCGACTGTGTGGATCGCTTTGTCCGCCGTGTTGTTGCAGGCGGTACATCCCCAGTGATAGATCGTGTCATGCGCCATGGCCGTGTTTTTATGATGGACTTCACATGTCACGCCGGTCGCGCCGCACACCTCGCAGGTAGTGTCGGCGGTACAGACAGCGCTGTGTTTCACCTTCTGCGTCGCGCCGCAGAGTTTACAGGTCATCTGATGATATTGATTGTCGATCTTGACAGCGTCGCCGTACTCATGCGGGCAGGCTGCCGAAGCGACAGTGCAGAATCCGAGGCAGATCGTCAGCGCCAGCAGCGCGATGAGCCCGGTTTTCAGACATTTTTTCATATTTTGTGAACCCTCCCTTTCTTTTCACCGTTCAGTGAATAGAAATATCCATTTGCTTTATATCAGAAAAAACAGGGGGTGTCAAATCAGCCCGGAACGCAATCCCTTGCCCTTCCCGGATGCTTCGAAGCCGTTGCACTACAATATATTGCGATTTTGTTACAAAAATCATACGAAGTGAAAATATTGAATAGAAGAAACCTGTTTTCTGTTATTCTGCCTCGACAAAATCAGAAACGCGGACCGCTGTCCCGAACTTTGCGGTCCACCCCCGGTCCTCCAACCAGAACCGGATGGCGTCATCGCTTTCATAAATCAGCAGCCAGTCAAATTTAGCCGCGTTCTCCGTCCCCCAGGTTTCCAGACCGCCGGGAGTGAGCAGGGAGATATGTTTGCTGCCTAAAAGCTTTTTCGCGGTTTTCCGGATTTGGTTCATTTCCTCCTCCGTGTAATCGTCCGCGACATAGATTTTGATTCGTGTATCCGGGTCCTTATCCAATCCGTTGAACACCATCACCCGGGCTGCCCAGTTGTCCAGATCCCTGCTGAAAAGCCACTCCGCCAGTCCGCTGCCAACGAAAACCGTCGCCGCGAGGAGCAGGGTGATGATCACATTCCGAACAATCCGGAAAGCTCGCTTCTTTTTCGCCTGTTTCGGGGCGTCCCCGGCTTCCTCCGCGCCTGCGGGAAGGATACCCAGGGCCTTTTTGCTCCCCAGGGTGACCGTCGCGCCGAGGAACAGGTAAAAGAATGCGCTGATCACGTCCTTCGGCCAGGTGGAGCAGGTAACCATGTCCCCCATCAGGACGCTCATGGGCAGGATGGGGATCAGCCGCTTCCACATGTCGATCCCCGGACGGAAGAACAGCCGGAATGCCCGGATGAAGAAGGGAATCAGGATCGCCAGGAACAGCGCCAGCGAAGGGATCCCGCCGGTAATGAGAAACTCGATCAGCACGTTGTGGCAGTGGGGTTGTTCCGGATAGACCGTTTTCATATGACGGTAGACCGATAATCCCTTGTACAGGATAGAGGGGTCTTTCCGGATCGCTTCGAAAGCTGCCTTCCAGATGGCGACGCGTCCGCTCAAAGAGCTGTTAATGTCCCCCCTGAAAATATCCCTATATGCGACTTGCCCCGTCCCATCGACGGGAATAGCGATTATTCCATTATGTTCCTCTGCTTCCGCCGCATTCAAAAGACCGTGTTCCGATATATAATTGAATGTCCGTGAACTCTCGCGTATGGCGAACACCGTTCCGACCAGGATCACCGCACCCATGGCCAGGCACAGAGCGATGGTCAGGATCTTTTGCCCATAGAGTTGTTTCCCCCGCAGGTATTTCGGGTGGTTCTGCAGTTTATGATAAAGAAATACGCACGCACATGCCCCGAGGACAAATCCGACCGTAATGAACGCAGTCCGGCAGTCCGTCAATCCCAGGGTAAAAAGGAACAGCGGTACCGTCAGCGCGAACAGGATCTTCACAGCCCTGTTTTTGTTTACGTGACAGCACCAAATGCTCAACATGACGCTAAAGCTGAGTATCGCACCACTGACGGTACACATATGAAGCAAGGATAATCTACCTTGATAAAACCCGAAAAAACCTTTATACCAATGGTGTTTTGAAGAAAAATTATATATGTGGGTATTCGTCACCGCGGCATAGATTCCGAACGCGCAGAAAATCACTGTCGCCAGGATCCATAGGGTAGCCAAAGCCTTCAGGAAAGCCTTCAGACGGTTTTCTTTCAGTACCGCGGGGATCCCCGCTGCCACAAAGAACACAAAGATGAATCCGGTCAGGAATCGCATGACCGTGTTTTTTTCCATGAAGTCCGGCGTTTCGATCGCAACGCGCAGCCACATCATCCCCAGCAGCGCCGCCATGACCCAGAAAATCCCGTCCTTCCAGCGTTTCCCCAACACTGTGGTCACCGCTGCTCCGGCGACCCAGTACCAGGTCAGTTCCCGATACGGCGTATCCGGGTATGGAAAATAAACCACGAGCACATGCAGGTAATAAAGGAAAAACAGAATCATCCCGATTCCGTATCCGAAATCGATCCATTTGTTCCGCTTTTCCCGGTCCAGCAAACTCATTCCCATGTCCGGTCCCCTTTATCGAAAAAGAATGGTTAGAGTATTTTACATCGATTTGATTGGATATGCAAGCCGGGGAAAGTTCCCGACTCCCCCGGCCCATATATACATTATTTATTCCGGTACATCTCTTCGTAATACTTCTGATAATTCCCGCTGGTCACGTTGTTCATCCATTCCTCGTGTTCCAGATACCAATCGATCGTCAGCACGATGCCCTTCTCAAACGGCGTCTCCGGGTACCATCCGAGATCGTTTTTGATCTTCGTCGGATCGATCCCGTACCGGCGGTCATGTCCCAGCCGGTCCGCCACGTGCTTGATCAGAGCTTCCGAAATCCCTTCGTCCTTCAGACGCTCGCGCAGCTGCTCAATGATCGTTTTCACGATGAAGATGTTCGGCCGTTCGTTGTGTCCGCCGACATTGTAGACCTCTCCGGACTTTCCGCCGGCGGCGACCATGTCAATGGCTTTGCAGTGATCCGCCACATACAGCCAGTCCCGGATCTGCATCCCGTCTCCGTAAACGGGCAGCTGCTGATGATTCTTCACATTGTTGATCATCAGCGGGATCAGCTTCTCCGGGAACTGATACGGCCCGTAGTTGTTGGAGCAGCGGGTGATGTTGACCGGCATCCCGTAGGTGTCGTGGAACGCCATGACAAAGTGGTCCGCCGAGGCCTTGGAGGCGCTGTAGGGGCTGTGGGGATTGATCGGGGTCGTTTCCGTGAAGTATCCTTCCGCGCCCAGCGCGCCGTATACCTCGTCGGTGCTGACCTGCAGATATTTTTTGCCATCCTTCCAGGTTTTCCCTTCCGCGTCGTACCAGGCTTCCTTCGCCCGCTGCAGCAGGTTCACCGTACCCAGCACATTGGTTTCGACAAAGATCTCCGGGTTCGCGATGGAGCGGTCCACATGGCTTTCCGCGGCAAAGTTGATAACATAATCGAAATCGTATTTTTCAAACAGTCCCCGGACCAGTTCCCGGTCGCCGATGTCCCCCTGCACAAAGATGTGCCGCGGATCGTCCAGCGCGTCCTTCAGGTTTTCCAGATTTCCGGCATAGGTCAGCTTATCCAGATTCACCAGCAGGATGTCGTCATATTTCTCCAGCATGTAATAAACAAAGTTCGACCCGATGAATCCCGCGCACCCGGTGATCAGATATTTTTTCATGGATCCTGTCTCCTTTCAGCAGTTCACGCCGTAAATAAACTCATTCCGGGAATCGGCAAGCCCCGGACCCTTCGTGTCCTTTTCGCTCAGCACCGGCTCGATCCCGTTCAGCAGCGCGCCCCAGTCCACATTCACCTCCGGCGCGTCGTACCGCATGCCGCCCTCGGATTCCCTGTTGTAGACATTGTCGCACTTGTAACGGAATTCGACGTCCTCCGTCAGCGTCAGGAATCCGTGCGCGAATCCCCGGGGGATGAAAAACTGCCGGTGGTTTTCCGCGCTCAGTTCGACGGAGACCCACTGTCCGAAGGTCGGGCTTCCCTTCCGGATATCGACCGCGACGTCGATCACGGTCCCCTTTGTGCAGCTGACGAGCTTTGCCTGGGCATAGGGCGGATTCTGCCAGTGCAGGCCCCGCAGCGTTCCCTGCTTTGCCGAAAAGCTCATGTTGTCCTGGACGAATTCCGTCGTGATCCCCATTGCCTCGTATTTCGGCTTGTTATAGGTTTCTGTAAAATACCCCCGGTGATCCCCGAATACATCGGTCTCGATGATCAGGACGCCCGGGATCGCGGTTTCGATCGCTTTCATTGCCGTCACTCCTTTCCGGATGATCCCATCATAAACTGTGCCCCAGGGGCACAGTCAACCCCTCAAATAAAAAAAATCTCCCCTCACACGGAGGGGAGATCCGTTCACCCGTGATATTCCCTGTACCATTCCGCGAATTTCCGCAGGCCTTCCCGGATCCCGACGCCCGGCCGGAACCCGTAATCCCGCTCCAGCGCGGCGCTGTCGGCATAGGTCACCGGCACGTCCCCGGGCTGCATCGGCACGAGCTTCCGATGCGCCTCAAAATCATAATCTTCCGGAAGGACCCCGGCCCGGACCAGTTCCTCCTGCAGCGTACCGATATAGTCCAGCAGGTTCTCCGGCGTCCCGCCGCCGATATTGTATACGGCGTAGGGCGGAACGGGCAGCCCGTCCTCCCCGGTCGCCTTTTCCGGCGCGCCCTGTATCACGCGGAGGATGCCCTCGACGATATCGTCGATATAGGTGAAATCCCGCCTGCAGTTTCCGTAATTGAAGATGGCGATGCTTTCCCCGCGGACAAGTTTTTCCGTCGCGAAATAATAAAACATATCCGGCCGCCCCGCGGGTCCGTATACGGTAAAGAACCGCAGCCCCGTGGAGGGGATGTCGTAGAGCTTGCTGTAGCTGTGGGCCAGCAACTCGTTACTCTTCTTTGTCGCGGCGTACAGGCTGACCGGATTGTCGACCCGGTCCTCCGTGCTGAAGGGTACTTTTTTGTTGCCCCCGTACACCGAGGAGGAGGAAGCGTAGACGAGGTGCTCCACCGGATAATGCCGGCAGGCCTCGAGGATATTGAAAAAGCCGGTCAGATTGCTCTCGATATACACGTCCGGGTGATCGATGGAATACCGTACGCCGGCCTGCGCCGCGAGATTCACGACGACCGCCGGCCGGTATTCGGCGAACACCCGGTCCACCAGTTCCCGGTCCGCGATGCTGCCCCGGATGAAAACATGCTTCACCGTTGAGGTCTCCGCGGCTTTTTCGATCAGCGAAAGGCGGTATTCCTTCAGCTTCGGGTCGTAGTAATCATTCATGTTGTCAAGGGAGATCACGGTCCCGCCGCGCATCTCCTTCAGCAGCCTCTGCACCAGATTCGCTCCGATGAATCCCGGCGATCCGGTCACGAGGATCACCCGGCCGTCCAGCTCAACGCGTTGTTTGCTCATCGTCCGTTTCCTTCTGTCAGTTTTTTATTTGGTGATCCCCCGGTATTCAGCCCTGACTTTTTCATAGCTCTCCAGGTTCCCGATATCGTACCGGCTTCCCGGCATCTCCATCGCGTATACGGGTTCACTCCGGCTGAGCCAGGCGATGAAGCTTCCCGGCGCGTCGGTGCCGCACTCCCCGCCGTCGATCGCTTCCTTCACGCGGGGAAGGACAGCCCGGGGATAATAGTAGAAAGGCGGGCAGCACCAGTTGGACTTCGGCTCCGCGGGTTTCTCCGCCATGGAAAGGATGCGGTCCTCCGCCCCGACCTCGATCACGCCGCATTTTTTCAGCCGTTTTT
The DNA here is from genome assembly GCA_937906775.1 of uncultured Clostridia bacterium. Lineage (GTDB taxonomy): Bacteria > Bacillota > Clostridia > Christensenellales > Aristaeellaceae > Aristaeella. Next base: position 45,160 of record CALCUD010000125.1, on the reverse strand, counting down.
CGTCCGGCTCGAAATAGCGCATCACGCAGGGCGCGGCTTTCTTTTTTGCCCAGGCGATGAATCCCGTCAGGGAGAAGTCGAGCACGTTGTCTCCGGCGATCACGAGCAGGCCGTCCTCCGGACGGACCGTTTCGATAGCGAACTGGATATCCCGGACCGCTCCGAGCCGGGTCTCGTTGGTGTCCGTCCCGTCGTCAACGACCGTCACCGGTACCGTACGGTCCGCGGCCCACTGCCGGAAGTGCTCCGCGTATTTGTGATTGGAGATCACGATATATTCATCCACCTCGCCGGAGGTTTGAATATCGTCGATCAGCCAGTCCAGGATCGTTTTGTCCCCGACCGTAAGCAGGGGTTTGGGGAAATTCTCGGTCAGCGGATACAGTCGGGTGGCGTATCCCGCCGCCAGGATCATACATTTCATCGGCTCTCTCTCCTGCTCATTCCCGTTATTTCTGATTCGCGATCCCGTCCGCGCTTTCGCTCAGATAGAATCCATACTTTCCTTTCATCTCCGGGAAGGCCGTCAGGTATTCCCGTTCGACCCGCGCCGCGATCTCCCCGGCCCTGTCCGGATCGATCAGCGCGATGCAGCAGCCCTTGAATCCGGCGCCGGAGAACCGTCCGCCATAGATCCCGTCCGTTTCGCGCATGATCTCGTACAGCCGGATCTGTTCCGGCGCGCCGCTTTCCCAGTTGTGGATGCTGCTCCAGCCGGATTCAAAGCTCAGCCGCCCGTAGGTCGTAAGATCCCCGCGCCGCCACGCCTCCGCGCCTTCCTTGACGCGCCGGAATTCGGTATACCAGTGCTCACAGCGCTTTTTCCAGGGTTCCGGCAGCCGGTCCTTATATTGCTGATAGACCTCAAAGGGTACGTCCCGCGCGTTCGCGCTCCCGAATTTTCCGTATTCCAGCCCGGCATAAGCCTGAAGGGCGTAAACGCCGGCCCGGAGCTCATCGACCCGCATGTTGAATTTGCTCCCGGCGAGGGAATGCTCCAGCCCCGAAAAGAAGATCGCGATGCGCCAGGGTTTCATGTCCGCGGGCGTGGGGATCAGCTCATAGCTGTCGTCCCGGCAGTCGAGATACAGCAGGTGATCCTTCTTTCCCAGCACCTCGCAGCTCTGATCCAGCGTGCCGACATTGACGCCGACATAGTTCTTCTCGCCGTCGAAGGCGATCCGGATCAGCTCCTGCGGGCTGAGCGCGATCCCGTTCACCCTGCACAGCGCATCAAGAAAGGCGAGGATCACGGCCGCCGAGGAGGACAGCCCGCCGATGGGCAGCGTTCCCTCGATCACGCCGCAGAGTCCGGTGTTCAGGGTATGCTCTTTCGAAAGCGCCCAGGTCGCGCCGCGGAGATAGTCCGCCCAGTCCCCGGTCTTTTCCCCGATCTCCCGGATGTGCCACTGCGCGCGCTTGGGAAACTGCAGGGACACCGTTTCGATCACGCCGTTGCTCTTCGGGCTGTAGGCGAAGTGGATCCCCTTGTCGATGGCGAATCCGGTGATCTTGCCCAGGTTATGGTCGCTGTGCGCCCCGAGGGGGCACACGCGGTAGGGCGAAAACGCGACAGTCTCCGCGTCCCGCCCGTAGATCTCATGAAACTTCTGTTCGCACAGCATCAGGCCGCTCCCCTTCCCGCCGGGTTGTTCTCAGTCTCTCCGGAACAGATCCCGCGTGTAGACCTTTTCCGCCACGTCGTCGAGCACGGCGTCATACCGGTTCGCAACGATGCATCCGCACATTTTCTTGAACTTCTTCAGGTTGTTGACCACCAGGGATCCGAAGAAGGTGCTTCCGTCCTCCAGCGTCGGCTCATAGATGATCACCGTCGCGCCCTTCGCTTTGATCCGCTTCATCACGCCCTGGATGGAGGACTGGCGGAAGTTGTCGCTGTTGCTCTTCATCGTCAGCCGGTATACGCCGACGGTGATCTCCCGCTGCTTTTTCTCCTTCGCGCGGGAATACGCGGCGGAAGCCGTATACATCCCGGCGATCTCCATCACCCGGTCGGCGATGAAATCCTTGCGGGTGCGGTTGCTTTCGACGATGGCGGTCATCATGTTCTGAGGAACATCCTTATAATTCGCCAGCAGCTGCTTCGTATCCTTCGGCAGGCAGTATCCGCCGTATCCGAAGGAGGGATTGTTGTAGTAATCCCCGACGCGCGGGTCCAGACATACGCCTTTGATGATGTTCGCCGTATCCAGCCCCTTGACCTCCGCGTAGGTATCCAGTTCGTTGAAATAGCTCACGCGCAGCGCCAGATAGGTGTTGACGAAAAGCTTGGTCGCCTCCGCCTCGGTCAGCTCCGTGAACAGGGTCGGGATCTCCTCTTTGATCGCGCCCTGCTTCAGCAGCGCGGCGAACAATTCCGCCCTTTCGCGGTTCTTTTCATCCGTTCCGACGATGATCCGGGAGGGATACAGGTTATCGTACAGGGCTTTGCTCTCCCGCAGGAATTCCGGACTGAAAAGGATGTTGTCCATTCCGAACCGTTCCCGGATCTGGACGGTATAACCGACCGGGATCGTGGATTTGATCACGACGGTCGGCTGCTTTCCCGCCTTTTCACAGACCTTCTTTACCGTCATCAGCACGTTTTCGACCGCGCCGCAGTCGAAGAAGTTCGTCTTCGGGTCATAATTCGTCGGCGCGGCGACGATGATGAAGTCCGCCCCGGCGTAGGCGCTCTCCGCGTCCGTCGTCGCGTGCAGGGAAAGCTCCCGCTCATCGTATTCGGCGAGATATTTCTCAATATATTCATCCTGAATCGGGCTGACCCGGCGGTTCAGCTTTTCAACCTTTTCGGGCAGAATGTCGACCGCGGTCACGTCGTTGTGCTGCGACAGCAGGACCGCGAGGGAAAGGCCCACATATCCCGTCCCGGCAACGGCGATCTTCATCCGCGGCAGCGCCTCCGCCGCGGGCGCGTCGCTCTCCAGCACCGAAGCGGGATCGAACCCCAGCGTTTCGGAAAGCGCCAGCAGCTGATCCACCGTCGGCTGATAATCTCCGGCCTCGAGCCGGGAAAGGACAGAGCGGTTGATCCCCGTCTTTTCCGCCAGCGCGGTCTGGGAAAGCTTCAGCGCTTTCCGCCGCGTCGCCACCGTCTTCGACAATAATTCCAATGAAAGGTGTTTCATACAGTTCCTCCGGTTTTGTTGCTGTCAGCAACATAATTTAGCATTCATTGCCTGTATGATAACCCTTATTGCTCGTTTTTGCAACAGGATCTTTTCATTTGATCCCGATAAAGACTCCCGCGTCCTTCGTCACCCGGAATCCCGCGTCCGTTTTCCGCTTCACGAACCCGGAAAACTCGTGATACCGGTCCACGATATACCGGTTCTGGTTCCCGTGACAGCTCATGATATACGCGATGAGCGGCTCCGGCCGCGTCACGGTCAGGGCGTCCTCATACTGTTCCCAGGAAACCTCCCGGAAAAATTCCCCCAGGATCTCTTTTCCGTTTTCCTTTCCGAAAACGGTATACAGTTCATTCTTTGAAAGGGTGATCCGGCTGTCGAATTCCTTCACAAGCCCGCTGATCTCCCGCATGTGCCTGCCGCTGTAGGTACCGGCGATCAGCCGTCCGCCGGGCTTCAGCACCCGCCGGATCCCGGAAAGCGTCTCCTGCAGATCGGCGCAGTAAAACAGCATGTGATTCGCGATCACGGTATCGAAGCTCGCGTCCTCCGCGCGGATCTCCTCCGCGTCCATGACCCGGACCGAAGCGGAGATCCCTGCCTCCCGGATCCTCTTTTCCGTCTCCCGCGCGATCCCGTCGGAAATATCCGTCAGCGTCAGATCGATCCCCTCCGGGATCCGGTCCGCGTTCCGTGTCCACAGCGCTCCGTCCCCGCATCCGAGTTCGAGAATCCTCTCCCCCGTCCGGAACCCTGCCATGCGGAAGATCCACGGAAACCACCCCTCCGGGTTTTCGGCATACATCTCGTGCAGATCGATCCGGGCGGAAATATTCGCCGTCGTCTGATACTGCCGCTTCAGCTTCTGTTCTAATTCGTTGGCGTTTGCCAGCCGCAGCATCTCGCTCCAGTTGACCTCCCGTCCCGCTTCAACAGCCTCCTTTGCTCCATTCAGGGATTCCTTCATCAGGTTCAGCTGCTCGATCTGCCCGTCGATCAATCCCGTCTGCATGTTCAGGGATTCGATCCAGAAGTCCCGGTCCGCGGTTCGGACCGTCAGTTCCTTGATATCTTCCAGCGGAAAGGAAAGGTATTTCAAATAGATGATCTGCTGCAGCCGGGCAAAATCGTTGTCCGAATAATACTTATTCCCGTTTTCCGCCGTATAGGACGGTTTCAGGATATGATGCGCGTCATAATACCGCAGCGTCTTCTTCGTTACCCCCGCCATCTTCGCGAAGGTCCCGCTGGAATAATACCCGTCCTTTTTCAAATCCTGTGCTCCTTATCCGTCACTTTCCGCTGCACTTCATCGTCCCGGAGTCCCAGAGTAAACTCATTAATTATGCGCTGTATGCAAGCGATCCAAAAGTATTTGTCTCTGCCGCATCATAATGAATCAAAATCACAAATAAGATCAAAACTGCCTTGATCAGATCTATAATTGTATTTCTGTCAGAATCATTCTGTTTCATAAGCAAATTCATCTTCCTTCCGGATAATCTGAAATGAATCTATCCAAGAGTATCATAATCTGGATTTCCGATGATCACACTATGCTATTATTCATATGCTCAATATCATTCCCTTTAGAAAAACTTATCTCCATGTATTCATAATAAAAATATCAATGGATACGAATCCTGACACCTTCTATATATCGTATCCCATCATCGCCACTGATATAGTAGGACACTAACACCGTACCGTCCTTAAGTAAAATCGAATGCGGATATCCAAGATCGCCATTCGGTGCATCATCACACAAGATGATCTCTTCACCCTCTTCAATATAATCAAGCTCCGGGTCACAAATGCGTACACGAATTCCAAAGGGTTCTTTTCTCCATCCATAAGAAAGCAAAACCCGGTTATCCTGCAAACGCAAGGCATGAAACGGACTGGATCCCCAAAGGCCTTTGATCTCTTTGACTTCACTAAAGGTCTTTCCGTTATCGAAAGATTCAGAAATATGAAGATTCAAATAAGTCTCTTCAAAATCCACCCCGGGTTTTCTGAAATCTGTCTGGGTACGGAAAAGTCCAACGATCTTCCCGGACGGGGTTTTATATATGCCCGGTTCAAGATAGTTCTTCTCACATTTTGGATCAAAAGCCATATCACTTAAATAGTCCCAGGTTTCGCCACGATTATGAGAAATCACGAGGCCGGCTCTGGAAAGTTCGCCTACCCGTAGAGAAGCATAATATGGCATAATCAGATTGCCATCATCCAACTCGATAATGTTTCCACGAACACCAGCGCCTTCCGGCACATTGGGGATCCTCAGAGGATTATATTGTTTCCATGTTTTTCCATTATCATCCGAGATAGAATAACATGCACCGTCGGGCATACAATCATACTTATCCCAAAGGACACGCCCATAAGCATCAAACTCTTTTTTACCCCATTTCGCAGATCCCTCACCGATTGGGCAAAGATTCCAACGGAAATAGGTCACGATGATCCTCCCGTCAGACAATACATTCACACAAGGATCCTGATCACTCATGGAATCATTTACGATCGTCCGGATCACACCGTCAAACGTCCGTCCATCATCATCAGAAACAATAAAGACATCCTTTGCCGTAGGATCAATATGAGTGACCCGTCCATACTGTTTTTGCCTCTCTCGCGCATGGCGAAACGCACAGATAACTCTGCCGTCATGCAATGTCGCGAGATTCGGGAAAGAAACATATTCGCCGTCACGATAGATCGTTTTTCTTTCAAGAATTTCTACCATCGTTATCTGCCTCTTTCATTTATCCTTTGATACCTGTATTTACCAGTGATTCTACAAAGAACTTCTGACAGGTAATAAACAGAATCATTATGGGTAACAGCATAAAGATATTGGCTGCCATGATGGCCGGATAATTCTGCATCTGATCATCTGAAAATTGCTTGACTGCCAACGGCATTGTATACAATGCTTGGTCCCAAATATACAAAAGAGGTTTCTCGTAATCATTCCACGTCCAAAGGAAATACATGAATAACAATGTCGCAATGGATGATTTTACATTGGGTAATGCGATGCTCCAGAATGTCCTGAAGTGCCCCGCTCCATCAACTTTTGCAGCGTCAATCAATGAATTTGGAATCATAACAAACGCCTGTCGCATCAGGAAAACGCCAAATGTGCCGCCGCAGAAAGATCCAATCCACAATGCTGCATGCGTATTGATCATTCCAAGCCGGGAATAGATCATATAAGTCGGCAAAATGGTGACCATGCCGGGAAGCATAGTCGACATCAACTTAAGCAAAAAGATTTTATCCCGTGCAAAGAAGCGGATCTTCGCATAAGCATATCCTGCCATCGTACAGGAAAAGAAAGTACCAAGCATAGCAATCGCCGTTACCTTAGCGGAATTTCCAAGATATGTAAAAAAGGAGATTTTCCCGGAAAATAATGCCTGATAACCTTTTAGTGTCGGATCTTTCGGAATCCACTCAATCGGGAATGAAAACACGTCATTCATTCCTTTGAAAGAAGTAGACAACATCCACACGAACGGGATAATCATCAGGATGCCAAATCCCCATACGATCAAAGTAATCAGCACTTTAATCACAATCCGCCGGGTCCTGTAATGTCCCGCCTGATCTTTTGATGTGTTTTTCATACCAGGAACCTCCTTTCTTTATTCATTGCTGAAGTCTTTCTGTCCACGCCAGCGGATCACAGTAAATACAAGAATAATCAGGCATAGAAGCCACGAAAGAGCAGCTGCGTAACCTGTCCGTTTGGTTACAAACGCCGAGCGGTAAATGTACAAAGCAAGTGTTAATGTTGATGTGCCCATCTGCTGGGGCTGAATGATCTGGACAAAGGACCACATCTGCAGGCTGGAAATAATCCCCAGTATCGTTAGCATAAAAGTTGTTGGGCTCAACAGGGGCAAAGTGATACGAAAGAATTTTGTCCATCCGTTAGCGCCATCAATATCGGCTGATTCGTAATATTCCTTTCCGATTCCCTGCAGTGCACCACTGTACATCAGAATATCATAACCTATGTCTTTCCATACGAGTACGATTGCAATAGCCGGCAAGGCCCACTGTGAACTGGAAAGCCACCCGGGAAGAGCGTCCATCGGAACGCCAAAGGCATGCAACGCTAAATTGATCGGACCTTTGGTAGCATGAAACATTGCACGCCAAACCGTCGCCACAGCCACGATATTTGTCACATACGGCATAAAATACATAGCTCTTGAGACCGATTTTCCGTAAACATTGCGATTCATCAAGTTGGCAAAAACAGCCGCAAGGAAAATCGTCACCGGTACAACCAAAAGCAATTTCGCATTATTGATCAAACTGGCTTTCAGATACATCCAGTCCAATTTGTTGGTAAACATGGAAACATAATTGTCGAAGCCAACAAAGTTCGCCTCTCGAAAATCACGTAGCAGGCTCCAGTCTGTAAAAGAGATGACTATCGAAAATACAACGCCAAAAAGTGTAAACGCCAAAAAGCCAATCAAACTGGGGGCAATAAACAGAAAGCCCGCGATGTTATCCTTGGCTTTCATCGATAGTCCTTTTCTTTTTCTGAGGTCATTCATGTCTTCCAACTCCTTAACGGATGGTAAATATGAAATGACGCCGTGCCGCAGAACGGCACGGCGTCATCAAGAATAATTTACTTAGTGATATTGGCGATTTCAGCAGCACCCATTTCCTGCATCATCGCAACCCAGGTATCCAGATCCATTTCTCCGTTAAAGAACAGCGCATAGTTATTCTCAAAGAGGTTGTACAGTACGGAGTTCGCAGCAGCCAAAGACGGATCGTAGTTGTACTTTCCTACATAAGCTTCATTGGGAGTAGCAACAGCCGCGATCGCGGTATCCAACGCATAGACTTCGCTGTGCTGATTGCCATTGGCATCGGTATACTCAGTGAAAGATTTGGTGGCAGCTGCCATATCAGCATCCTTATAAATAGGCATATAGTTCGCAGCTTCTTCGGGGCATTCGTTACAAATGAACTTTGCAAATTCATAAGCTTCAGCAGGATGCGCAGAGGTCTTCGGAATATAGAAGGCACCGGCAACGGTATTGTAAGAAACGCCCTTGCCATCCTCCGTCACGTAAGGCAGGTCAGCTACACCCAATTCAAAGGTCAGGGGGCCTTCACCGGGATCATTGAACATGTAATTCTGCAGCCACACCAAAGTATAGGGGCCATCAGCGATCATAGCAGCCTTGCCGGCGGCCAGTGTCTGACGACGATTGATAGATTCGGCAGTCAGCGTAGCGAAGTTCGGAGCGGAACCGTCAATATCAGCAATATCCTTCGCAGCCTGCATAGTGGTCTTGAAAATTTCATCATCAAAATTCGGAACAGGATTGCCATTCTCATCATACTTAGCCATGAACCAACCAGACAGATTGGCGGGAGCATAGATGATATCCTGCCATCCATAGGGGAAAGTAACGCCGTTGATGCCAGCCTCCTTGTCTGTCAACTGAGCGGCGATCGCACGGAATTCATCCAAAGACCAGGTTTCAGGAATGGTGATTCCCTTTTCGTCCAGCATAGTCTTGTTGTAGAAGACTTTGAAGGTATTTCCGGCATAGGGAATTCCGTACACTTTTCCGTCATAGGTCAACAAGGCAGTGGACATGGATCCGTACATATCTTCGTAGTTATCACCGGCAGCAGCAATGTATTCATCCAAAGGCAGAGCGCCACCAGCCAAAATGCGGTTATACACTTCGCCGTAGGTGATGTAGGTCACATCAACAACTTCACCACTTCCGATCATGGTGTCAAAGTTAACCAGATAGGCTTGATCAACAGTGTTTCCCTGATCAACATATTGCACCTTGATTTCGGGATGAATAGCGTTCCACTTGGCAATGATTTTGTCCGCTTTGTCATTCTGCAGCCAACCGGCACCTACCCAGGTCAAGGTAACTTCATCATCCGCGACTACTGTGGCACATAATGCCATGAGCATCATAACAGCCAACAAAATGGAAACGATTTTCTTCATGTAAATCTCCTCCTAATTTTTTCTGTGGATTGTTAATCCATTCATTAAGAATAATAACATATACAAGGCAAAACTTGCAATACATAGATTGTTTTCAATATTACAATATAATATTCAGCTTGTTAACAAATCATGCATTGCAGATGAAAGTATAAATTTCCATCATCAGTATACTATGCATAATCTTTTCGCAATGAAATTGTCCTTCCGAATTTTCCATAAATATACACTTTTCAAAACATGTTGCCTTCTCAATAAATATTAAGATATCTGTTGTCTATGGATATGCATAAAAAAACCATTAATACTATTTTTTATGCTCGTGCGTTCCGCCAATACTAAAAGAATAGTGATTGCCAATTCTATCAGAGGATTAAAGATTGCTTGCGGAGTAATTGGAAATATATTACCGTTTATAGAAACAAAAGATTTCATAGTAATCAAAAGGACACCCAGAATCATTATACTGACAGAACGAAGATTAGTACTATCCAGGCACCAATTAGCCAAAGGATATAAAACAAGAATAAGGTTATAGGCGCCACTCTCAATTGGAAACCCAATCATAACCATAGTCAGAAGCAATAGACGATTGGATTCACTGGAAAAAAGCATACTTAACAACACCAAAAAAGCTGAAAGTGCAAAAACAACATAACGGAAGCCAGAAACATAAGATGATAATGATTCAATATCGGTAAGAGGTTCTGGACCTAACATTTTGGGAATCAAAAACAATTGATAAAAAGAATTTTTATCATCTATAAGCCATGCAATGTTTCCATTTCCAACAGTTGCATAACTAGAAGTTTTTTCTATCAGCAGCCGCAGATTATATAGAAATCCTCCTTGAAAAAAAAATAATGGAAGTATTGATGTCAGCACTCCCGTTAAGCAACAGACACATGCTGCTTTCCATTCTTTTCTGGCCAAAAAACATACACCTAAAATCGCCGGGTATAATTTGATGGATGCTGCTAACCCGATAAGTACAGCAGATAGATATGTATGTCCTTTTTCATGCGTATAAAAAGCCACAGCTACCAGTGTTGCAACCAGAAATACAAAGTTTCCACGGTCAAAACAATATAATGACGGGAATGAAAGCATCAGCGCAAACGCACATAAAGCACTTACGCTTGCGCTCTGTCCGTTTTTTTCCCCGGTTTTATATATGGAATAAAACAGGAATGTCATCGATACAAGCCAACAACACAACAACATCAGTTCCCAATATATCCCATTTTTGTCAGCAATAGAAAACAACCAGGAAAGAAACATAAGAAAAGGTGGACTATTCCCATACTTCTCTTCATATGGGGCTAATGACGCACTAAACCCCATGGGACCATAAAAATCAGAACCTGAATAATCAGCTGAAAACAACGGTGTCCGAAATTCCAAAAAAGGAAAAACTTTTTGAAATAACAAAGGATATCTGCAAATCAAAACCAAATATAGCCACAACCATCCTGTTGAGAAGATAAGCAAAATCAAAAATGACTTGGTAACGCGATTATCATGATACTTCATATATTCATTCACCATCGTTCGAGTAAAGAATCATTCTCATTTAGTACCGCTTATTTGCTATTTAGGAAGTGTTTTCTCATACACCTTGCTATTGTCTTTGCGTCCAATCTCATCAAACAGGACACGCAGCATATCCATTTCGACCGTATATTAACCATGCATTCTACTTATTTTACTTTCTTTTGAACAATAGATGAGTTAATAGAAGCAATTTCCGGATGTTCTTGTAAGAAACATATAATTTCTTGCAATGTAAATTGATTACCCTCCTGATACAAAGCCTCATAAACTGCTTGTATAAGCTGATAATCTTCTGGAGTATCCATTGTCAATCTATACATTGAATGATCCGGTTCATACGGATATCTGCCAATAGAATCCTGTTTCCAATACATATATGGCGTTACATGCTCATGTTCATAATCTTCCGTTGACTTCAATGCTGCTTCTTCCAATATTTCAGAGGTGAAAATTTCACCTCCAACACCAATGGGATTTTTTCCGTTACCACCCAAGTAACGTACATTCGATTTTTCAAAAAAAGAAGCCATTCCATCCAGAAATCCTGCATCATTAAGAGGATTATCTGAAGTAATTCGAAAATAAACATCAGCTGAATATTGTTGTGCTGCACCCCAATAGCGGGACAAAACATCCGTATCGCTTCCCCGATAGCAATGCACGCCCCACTCGTCACATTTCTCAGCAATAATATCATCACATTCGAGAGTTGATGTAGCAATAATAATATCACTAATACTCTTCGCCTGACTGCAACGTTCAATTACTCTGTACAATTCAGGCTGTCCGTGTATATCCAAAAGAACTTTACCAGGTAATCTGGTTGAACTCATATGCGTTTGAATTATAGCCTTGATCCCTTTCATTACACTGATTCATGATGATTGTTCGATAAATCATCATAGTCCTTTCGTCATGATATTTTGAAATGACTAAATAAAAATCATATCAATTCCCAAGTAAGAATAGTATCTTCCTGCAAATCTGATTTAACAATACGTCCAACCACAATATCAAAGAATTCAGGGGAAATACCAGTCCCGGGACGTTTTGGCATCAAATCCTCGGGTTTTATGATTTCCCCTTTCCGCATATCCCGGGTCAAAACCAAAGACCTACGAGCTTCCCGTCTGGGAACGAGTTCACAGTCCAGTACTGTTTTCTCTTTCTGCCCCAATATCTTTTCAACCAAGCGGAAGTTTTCGATTGCCATCCTAAAATCTTCGGGATCACCGGCGTGATAGTGATCATTACCTGATAACTTCTTATCAAGGGTAAAGTGCTTTTCAATCACTTCAGCACCCAGTAAAAACGCAGTTGTCAAAGTTGTCATTGTTTTATCAGGTGCCACATGATCTGAGTAACCGATGCGAATATCCGGAAAAACATTCTTGAGTGTTTTGATTACATTCAGATTTGCATCGGCAGGCTCGGTCGGATATGAAAGCACACAATGAAGAAGAACGATATCTTTGCATCCGGCTTCTTTCAGTGTCCGTATTGCTACTTCTGTTTCGGAAAGGTAAGCTGCTCCGGCAGAGATATACACTGGCTTCCCTTTGGTACCTATATAACGAATAAATGGTATATTAGACAAATCAGAGGATGAGATCTTATAGAAATCAACAAAATCCGCCAAATAGTCCGCTGAAGCATAATCAAAAGGAGTTGAAGTAAAATCAAGTCCTTTGGAATGAGTATAATCACACAGTTCCCGGTAATCATTTTCATCAAAATGATCGTGGCGTAAGAATAGTTCATATTGTGTTTTTGTCGGTTCCTTTGTCAGATCCCAATATGCCGGCGAATTCTTGGAAACGATTGTTGCAGCTTTATATGATTGAAACTTTGCACAATCAACTCCTGCTTCCGCTGCTTTATCTATATACAGTTTGGCCGCTTCCATAGGACTAATTGATAAAGCCTCAGCCGTATCGTAAAAATTAACTCCCATCTCAGCAATAATATAAGGTAGCATTTTCATTTTTCCTTTCTTTCAAGCAATTTCACTTACAGTAAGCTGTTGATCAGCGCCATCACACGTTTACGACCATTACGCAAATCATGAGAAAGCAGCATATTATGGTAATGCGTTCTGCTTTCTACTGACATCTGAAGATACATATCCAAATTGCTGCGAATGATTTCATCAGGCGGATTAAGGCCAATATAAGTAAATCCATTTTCATTACTAACAAAGCCATGAAGTTCTTCACGGTGATTTTGTGCCATAGCAATAGTAGGTATACCAAGTATAGCTAATTCATAACCTGTTCTTCCTCTGGAAGTAACAGCAACATCGCATTGCGACATTAATTCAGGCATATTAGCTACATCATAAAGGACCGTTATGTTATCATACTCATTATACTTTAGCAGTTCCTGTACATTTTCTTTGGCTCGACCCAAAACAACAACAAACTCATATGCATTATAGCATTCATGTTCGGAGATAATTTTCAACAGTCTGTCGGAATAGTTTTGAGGATCAGCACCACCAAAGGAAATGAAAACTTTATGCACTTTTTCACGAATTTTTATCGGATTATAGAACATAAAGGTTTTGCTTGCGATATAAAACTTTTCACCGGCATGTACATTTGACATGTCCTCGTCACTCAGCAAAGCATTGAAAACAAGATCTGCTTTCACAACGCCCTCCCCCTGATCTTCAAAGTTAACGATTCGTGCCTTGGGCAAAACAGATCGAATTCCGATCATGTAATCGATCGAAGTTGTCAAAATATCATTAATCAACAGGGAATACTGTACTTCTCTGCATTTTTCATATAATTCTGGTATCCCATCCACAGGAATAAGATTATGGGTAGTCTTGCCAAACACCGCAACATCCGTCTGGTTGATATCATAGTAAATATCCGGTTTTACGAAAAACTCATCCGCTAATTCAAGCGCTCTGTAAATATGTCCAATGCCCCGCTTATTGTTCCCATTTACATAAATAGCCACTTTCGGCTTATTCATGATTTCAGCAACATTTTTCAAATCAGTAAACGTATCGACATCAATAGACTCATCCTCCGGGATCTCAAAAACGCTCACTTTCTTGCCAAAGCGCGAGTCCGGCTTGACCACTGCCGCCTTTGATACAAAGAATGCGCCTGTTTCCTCATAATACGGAGGCAGATACTGTCTATTTAGTCGTTTCTCATAATTAGGAACAATTTCACCATCTTTACAACTCCAGGAAAGATGAGGATTATTAATAGCGGAAATAACAGTATCAAAATCATTATCAATAGCATATTGAATACCGGCATCCAATGTTTCTACACGCAAGGTTGGAGACGTTGGTTGCATGGTTACTACATAGTCCCATTGAACATCACCGGGAACTGCGTCATAAATCACCGCATCCAAAGTAATGGCATCCCCGCACAATTCATCGCAACGCCATTTACATGTCACGCCCATTTGTTCAGCGATAATCTTAACTTCAGGCGAATCTGTACTTACAACAACATCTGTGATTAATTCTGAATTAATTGCATTTCGAATAGCGTAATAAACAAGTGGTCTTTCGCCAATAATTCGTATGTTTTTATTAGGTATGCCTTTGGAGCCGGCCCTTGCTGGAATGACTGCTAAAATTTTCATATGTTTGCCTTTCTTTTCATCATTCATTAATTTATATATTGCTACCAATATCAGTTTCTTTATTTTTCTTCAATCGTTTATTTACGAAAGCTATAATCACTTCCTTTTTTCGAATCGCATAGAATAACATCGCTCCAAACTCCACCACAATAAAGGCATAGCGTATATATGCATACTTATACAGAACAAGGATAAGCGGCTGTAACAAAATTGTGAATCCCATAATCAAAAGTATCCATTTATCATTATAAATATGCTTATATCCAATGATTCGGACAAAGCAGAAATGAACAAAAAATAGCACTAAATAGCCAACTAACGTGGTATAGGCTGAGGCTACATAGCCAAACACTGGTATCAACAAATAATTTAACACAATATTCACCAATGCCGCTATCGCTGTTCCGAATGCTATTGTCCACGTTTTCTTTGCATATTGTTCAACATTAACATACATGCAATAACAGAACTGAACCACGATACTAGTAAACAATGGCACAAAGCAAGATGTTGCTTCCACATACGCCGGTCCACCAATAATCAATAATATTTCGGGTGCAAATAACATGATAAAGTGCACCAGAATAGCAAATCCACCTACATAGGGTATTGTGATTTTCCTCAATGGCTGATAATCTTTAGCTTCCAACTGGTCAAACACCCATGGACTAATTGCCGTGTTCAACGAAGTCAAAAAGAGAGACGCAATTGAAACACAGCTATGTGCAATCCCATATATAGCATTTGCCTCTTCCCCAATCATCTGGACAATCATGATACGGTCAGAGGTATTAAGTAATCTCAACGCCAATAAATGCAGTATAAAGGGCCAGCTATAAAGGAAAGCATATTTAAAATACGAAAGTTTGACTACTGCTTTTCCCTTAACAATCAAATAAACATATAGAGGAGCACTCAACACAACAATTGGAACGATATGCCCAATGGTTCTGCCTGCGAGTCTGTCACCTAATGTAGTTACAAGGATCACTGAAACAACAGTTGGGAGAAATGTCATCAAAAAGCTCAGGGCTGCACTTAGCTTATAATGGTATTGTACTCGTTGTAGTATTGAAAAAATTTCAAATGCCAGATAGAAGAAGATATACAGAAACATCAGATGAATATATCTGCCTTCAATCTTCAACAGTGTCTCAAAAAAAGGAAGTTTCAACACGACAATTCCATATACACACGCCGTTATAACAGAACCTGTCAGCAAAATTGTCGAACAAAATTCATTGATTTTCCCTGGATAATCAAATCTGGCGCGGTTCACTGAACTTGATACGCATAAACTGATAACAATATACAGGATTTCCATCCATACAAGTATATTGTCATATGCCCCCACTTCGGTTTTTGTTAGCAATCTGGTAAAAATGGGAACTGTCAAAAAACCGACAGCCTTAGCAGAAAAATTTGATATGGTATACCATGCACTGGCCCTAATAACATTATTTGACTCGGAGATTTTGTTTGTCATTTGTGATTCTCCATTTAAAACGATTCAATATCAACCGTTTATTTATATCTGAATCAAAGGGAAAAAACAGCAGGAAGAAAAAAACTGGCGTTCCGTATGTACCCCAAACAACATTATCGGTAAATGCTCTCATACACAAGGTCATAAGGCATGCGAGATAAATTGTCTGTCGATTGTGAATCCCATATAGGAAAACCTTTACAAGATACACCATGACTGTAATTAACATAACTAAGCCATTGTAAACATGTATGTTTAAAAAAGAATTATGCATATTATTGTGAATTTCTGTCACTTGTATCTTCAAATCTGTGAAAGGCGCGCCATAAACAAGATATGACGGATTTCGCTTGATCGCGTCAAAATATTCGCCCCAGATCAAGAACCTGCTTTTGCTTTTCAATCCTCTGCTGCTGAAATACTCGAACGCATCCCATTTCAGCCAAATATCGCTGGTCGCAACCGCACACATAACAGCGAACATGCCAGCAATAGCTAACGCACAACCGATAATGATCCTGTTTTTTTTGTTTTTGAGTTGTTCCCTGTATGCACGAAGCACAATACAGAACAAAAGAAAAGTAGCTGTCAGGATACCGCCGCGGCCTCTGGCAAAAATACAAAGAAGCCACACTGCGACTATTGGAAATACCGGAACCCTGCGATTCTCATTCTCTGATTTTACATAATAAACTACAGCTGGATAAAGAAGGTTTACAGAAACAAAGTTTGTTGACGAATTCAAAAAGACTCTGGCATTTATACCGCCTGTCAAAAATGAAGCCGTTATATAAAAAATATATATGTACAAAACATACTTCATAGTGTTTGCCCGAACAGTTGGATCAGCCATCAATGCTCCAATCATCAGGCTCATTATGAGATATATGTACTGTGTAGCTGACATATTGTGATTCACTTTATAGCAAATCACACTAGTAATCACACAAATGATAAAAAAAGGCAACAGTCTCAAAGAAAATTTATGAAATACAACAAATGCTCCAAGAGCAAAACACAAGCATCCGATAGCATACCAAATTACAACAAAAACCCCGCCGGTTACAAACGTATTCATAGCAAGGAACATGCAAAAAAACAAAAAGACGGAGATATTGTAAAGATCAAACCCTTCCGATAGTTTACGCATTTATTCCTCCGCTACGGACAGCAGTTTATCGAGTTGTCTTTCAGATTCAACTATATGATATTTTCGCTTGTCACGGTAAGTATCAGCATTTTGCGTGTGTAACCTGTCACGTGATTCATTCAACAAGGAAGTCCCATCCAAAAGTTTATATAACATAAATACCGCAGGTTCTTTATCAAACAAAAGTTTTGGCATTATCATTGCTGTCGACGCGGTACATACAAGCACCTTGTGATCCATATCCATGTTCATGCACAAAACCTCAAACGGTGTACTATAATCCAGGTATTGTTTGATTGCTAAGGTAGGTTTTTCTGTGTCTCTGGGATGTTTTTTGATAATTACATTTTCTGCTCCATAACAATCGATAAATCTTTGATAGATCGAATCAGCCTTTTTTCGTTCTTCTCCTGCAAAAAGCGAATCAAGAATAATAACTCTTTCGTCTATCTGCTTAGTTTCGTCATAATCAAACACATAGTTAATCATTTCCTTGGTTTTAGGGGCATTCCAAAGTCCATTAATCTTTCTGATTTCCTGGTTCTGATTCTCCGGATTCAGTGTACTATACAATTTCGGTGAATATAAATACTTGATGGATGCCGGTTTTACACTGTTTTTTCCAAAGAGAGCTATACGCACAATTCCATCCAAAGAACGCGGTTTATAGCATTCAGGATTAATATAGCTACCTTCACCATCATCATAGTAAATTACTTCGGTATCTATCTTTTTCTTGCAAAAATATAATTGTATCATCCGCGGTATATATGCTCTCGACGATATATACATCCGTTCATAATGAGTATCATCTACAAGTACCTTCGCTGCAAACCTGCTGACGTGCAAGTAACTCTTGGCAATTCTTAAGTGGGTAATCAGCGAAGAAGAAGATACTTGATGTTCATATACATCTTCTTCGTGGATAACTCGAACTGTACGGAATAATCCTAACGTCCTAATCCTCTCACCATAGATATCAGCTTTATCAAATTGCTTAATGATATATAAATCAGCTATTTCATGTGAACTGGTCATCATAAAAATTGAAGCCATTATCTGATAAGGGGTTGTACAAAAATAGCAGGCATCCATTGTCATTGCTTGCCTCCATAAACCTCTTTGATGATCTTTACAGTATGCATTAATCCTTCCTCAGCGCAGAACTGCCCTTTCCAACCCAAATTGAGAAGATTGTAACTTTCAAGCGAACTATTACTCATCGGATTGAAAGTCTTTTTCTCATCCTCACTGACCGGTACATACTCTAAACCCACATTGCCAGCGACTGCCAATATCTCTGCTAATCTTCTGATATTAATTATCGAATTTGGGTTCGAAATATTATACGCCTGGGTCTTTTCTCCCTTGATCAATATTTTCAATAGTGCTGATGCACAATCTAGCACATAACAGTAAGATCTGATCTGTGCTCCATCACTTTTCATAGAAATCTTTTCACCACGGGCTGCTTGAAAAGCCCAGGAAGATGATACCCGGCTGTCATTTGGATTTGCTGTTGGTCCATATATATGTCCAGGACGGGCGATAACACACTTTACGTGATATTCGTCTGAATATGATGCGCATAAAGTCTCTGCTGCTCGCTTACCTACAGAGTAGGAATTTCGCGCATTCAAAAGATCAATATATCCGTATTCATTTTCCTTGTATGGTTGATCTCCCGGTTTATTTCCATAGACTTCAGAAGACGAAATATAGAGAACGCATGAAGTAGAACAATCCCGTGCATAATCCAACAGATATTTCATACCAAGGAAATTGCTCATCATTGTTTCTACCGGCTCTTTGGCAATCAATGCTGGGTGCGCGTTCGATGCGCCATGAATAATATAATCTGCCGGACAGTTCAAAGCATTATCAAAGCGTGTAGCATCATATGTGACAAAATGAAAATCGGAGCGATTGACAAGGTCCTGAAATCTCGCTTCCATCTCACTCTTCCAACGTCCTGCCGCGTAGATTTGAACAGGTATAGAATGCGTATCATTGTATCTGAAAAGCACATCAACCACAGCAGAACAAATCAATCCTGCCGCACCCGTGATCAATATGTTTTTTCCTGCCAACGTATCAAGTTCAGGAAGATTTGCAGAAACCATATCAATATCATGTATCCATTGAGCATTATTGAATAGCATAATGACATCTTGCTCCATAAATCAATGTTTTTCTTTTTCCATTGCTTTTCTGTATAATTTATTTCAACCAGTCGGAACGTTTAGCATTCAATAAGGCTTTAAAAATATCAATATCTTCTACCGTAGTCAGTTTGATATTCTTTTCTGAACCAACAGAAAAATAAACCTGTTCACCCATCTCAATCATAAGCGTACAGGAAGCTACTGAATTCGTTATACCAGCTTCAAGTGCCTTCCTGTGCAATTCACAGATATCACCAATATGAAAAGCCTGAGGTGTCTGCGTACGTTTCAATCTGTCTCGCGGATAAGAGCCAATGGAAACAGCCCCGTCTTCAGTTTGTATCATTGCTTCTGCGCACGGAATCACAGTGATTGCGTTACCGCATTCCATAGCAACCCGGATATTATCAGAAATGATTTCCGCGCTGACCATGGGTCTGATTGCATCATGAATCAATACTAAATCATCTTTACTATAGTGCTTTTCAAGCTCCATCACTCCATTGCGAATAGAGTCCTGTCCATTTTTGCCACCTGGAATGATATATTGTAACTTGGTAATATTAAACTGTTTTGCATAAGCCCACAGTACCTGCTCCCAACCGTCAATACAAACAACAGCTATAGCATCTATAGACGGATGATTCTGAAAAGCCTCCAAAGTATAGACTATCACCGGTTTTTCATATACCGTCAAGAACTGCTTTGGAATATCCTGTCGCATTCTGTTGCCGGAACCACCGGCAATTACCAATGCCACATTAGCCATCGTTATTCACCATCCTCAAACTTGATATCAATGATTGAATGACGTTCCCTTTTCTCAGGCGGTGGAAGCTGCATATAATTTTCGCCATAAAGATTGGATAAATAATCATCAACATTGCCCGGCAGATCAACTTTCAAACTCTCAAATTCGCCTTTCACGGTCGGTACAAAGGTATTCGTCGGGCAAATTTCACCAAAGTAATGTCCCCGGCCGGTAGGTATACTCATAAGTGAAGTTTCTTTATTGTATTGTACTGCCTTGTCAACCCAATTCAACCATATTGGAGAAGGGACCCTCGCTAAAACCCAGCCAAGCACTAAGTGAGAGTAATAGTATTTTTTTCCGTCTGAAGTGGAACAAATCCATTTGCGAAATTGTTCATTACGATCCTCATAAAACTGCGCAGCGCTTGCAATCCCCATTAAGCAATTACAAAATAAACCCTTTAGTTTGCGGTGCAACTTGCCTTCAGGAACATTTTCAATAACGAATATGTCCAACTTAATCAAAGCCCGCTGATCCTTTGGGTCAACGCCAATTTCTACAAACCGGGTGTTTTTAACCAAAACTTTCGGAAATCGATTTGATGGTTTATTTGAGCAATTGGGTCCATCCAGGATATACTTTGTCCCCAATTCCTCATCAAAGTGGAGTTTAAAAACATCAAAATCTTTCCGGGTTATTGCAAAATCAAAATCATCATCCCAAGGGATAAATCCTTTATGTCGCCTCGCCCCCAGTGCACTTCCGCCAATAAGCATTGGGGTTAAGCCATATTTATTACAATAAGTAACGATATCCTGATATGTTCCCAAGAGAATTATCTTTAATCTTTTTAATTCATCATCTGTAACAATATGCACATTTTCAGTTACAGGCAATCCATTAACAACTTCTTTAAATTGTTTCATACCAGGTTCACAATCTCCTTGTATGTATACTGCCTATCAAATTTTTCTTCTGCACACTTCCGAGCACTTATGCTCATCAGGTGACTTACTTTCGGATGCTCCAAAAGATAAACTATCGCCTCCGCAATTTGTTTTGCATTGCCGTTATCACAGTTTATTCCCATTTGATAATCGCTTACCAGTTTCCTGTATTCAACACTTTCCTGTGTATTGATCACCGGCTTTCCGGAAGCTGCGTAATCCGCATGTTTATTGATAATACTTCCCGAAGCACCACCGGTGATAGGGTTAACAACAATATCGCATTCACTCAGTAAAGCACACATTTCATTATAGGGTAACCGGCCAACAAAACTAACAGGAAGGTTCCTCTGTTGCGCATACTCTTTGAACTCTTCCAATCTCGGTCCATCACCCATCACGATGAATTTCGGGGTTTTCTCTTTCAAAAGTTCCATAGCCTTGAAAACAGTAATCAAGTCATAGCTGCTTCCGAGTGTACCGCAATATCCAAGCCATATCTCATCTGCAGGCTTTTCTATTTTTTTACCTTCACAAACGTTTAGATCAAAGGTATTCAAATCTGTTCCCAAAAAAACAGCATGTGCCGAATTACTCTTCGTGTTTTTCTCCAAAGCTCTGTTCGCGTAAGTTTCAGAAACTGCAACAATTTCATCCGCTCGCTTATAGATTCCGTTAGCCAACCAAGTAAATGGAGCAAACAGGATATCGCTTACAACCGGTATGTGTAATACCATCTTATAAGCTTCTGGCCAAAGATCCTGTACATCAATGATAAACCGTATTCCATTCTTTTCACAATACTTTGCGACCCGATTCGGTCCGCTGAGAGATGGAACAGCGCAATAAACTACATCCGGCTTTTTTCTGTTTTTCAAATATTTAATAACGTTGATTCCCCAACGGAAATGACTGTAGAATCTTTTCAGACAAACATTCCTGGAATATCCGCCCTCATGTAAAAAAGTGATGTCAAATGGCCATTCCGTTTCAGGTTGGTTTCTATGTTGTTTCTTTTCATGACAAAAATCACTAGTGAGAATCTCCACCTTATGATCAATGCTCAGTTTATTTGCCAAATAAAGGAATCTATCATTATCGGTTGCCGAAAATGTCGAAGTAAACTCGGAGATAATAACAATATCCACTTACATACCTTCTTTTTTTATGATTGCAATCTCATTATATTTCATCATACATATTCCTTCATCATACATACCGATTGTCTTCTGATTTGCAATTCCATTAATGTTATTTTCAATCATTTTCATATGATTGCAGCCACATAAATATGCGTGTGGGTATCCACCCCCAAAGCGGGGATTGACTTCGGAAATATAATATTTTCCGTTCACCTCGAAAATATCGATATCGATCTGGCCTTTCCAGCCGCTTTCCATGATGAATTTTTCAAGCAATTCAAACAGGGCCGGATCCTTGAAGCTGACTGCCTTATCCGTTTCACCGGCCCGCATGAGCAATTTCTTTTTCGTAAAGATTGATACGACTTCACCGCTGATCATATCAATATAGCAATCCGCTCCGATCTCCTGGCCCTTCAGATACTCCTGAATCATCAGCCCTTCCGTATGAGACCACAGCAATTCCAGCGTTGATTCATCCTCCACCTTGCTGATGGCTATAGAAGCGCTTCCCCGAACAGGCTTTACAAACACAGGAAATTGGATCGCTCCACAGGCCAGGTCTGCATAGTACTTCTCTTTGTCCGTATAGCTTCTGGCTGCGTTATATCCGTGTCCTTCCAGCCACTCATACATCTGCATCTTATCAAGCGCGCGCTCACACTGTTCATAAGGCGAACCGATCACTGTTACCCCATGCGATTTGAACGTTGCTTCATTCGCTGCCAGGAAAGACAGTTCCGGGTCAATCAAAGACATCACAGCGTCGATACGCTCCGTATCGCAAATTTTGAGGATAGCATCCAGATATCCTTCTGTTTTCCAGGCTGGAACAATGTAATGCTGATCCGCTTCATAAAGGGCCGGTGCCAAACTACTCGCGTCTGTCGTTATTACATGGCCGGAGATGGTCTCCCTGAAGAACTGGACCACCTTATTGCGTGTTCCCACACTCAGCAACAACATATTCATTGATTTTCACATCCTTGACAATATTGCTCAGCGGTCCACTTTTCCCGGATCACTTTCATTTCACCATTGTTTTCAAGGTATACAGTTGGGAAATAATGGATGAACAGAGGCGTAAGGCACATTGTGTAGGCGCCGACCTTATCAAAAACGATCCGGTCTCCCACCTGTAACTCCTGCTCATCTGTCAGGGTCATCAGACGGTCATGCTCCATGCACGTAGAGCCGCATAGAATCTGCTTGCTGCATACTGCTGAGGGCTGGTTTTTCTCAAGAGTGTAAAAATACTTTGATTTTGTCATCAGAGGATCAATGTCCATTCTTGTTCCATTCAGAATGACAAACCGATTGTATGATGTATCCTTAACATCAATAACAGAGGTCACGTAACTAACCGATGCCCCGATCAACGCCATTCCGGGTTCAACAATCAATTGGGTCTGTTCCGGTGAAAATCTTTCGGACAGGACCTTAGCCACTTCCCTGGCGTAATCCACGAATTGCGGTTTGTTAGCCAGCCCGCCAAAGAATCCGCCACCAATATCAACATATTGCAGTTTCAGATCATACTCATCAGCAATCTTGCATGCCACAGAAGCGATCGCCTGATAAACTTCCACGCTTCTTGTTTTGGAGCTGGTATGAAGATGCAATCCCACAACCTGATTGTCCTGTTCCCGTATCCGGTTGATTGCTTTCCCCAATTCTCCGTTTTCATAGCAAAAGCCAAAGCGACCGCCTTCATCACCACACTGGGACTGTCCTGCTGTATACTTTTCAAGGTCAAAATTGACACGAATACCAACCTGCTGTGAACCGTTTAGTTCCGATAACCAGTTGATTTCTCTTTGCGAATCGATATTCACGATACCGCGATTTCTTACAGCAGAAAGGAATGATTCCTTTCCCTTTATCGGACCATTATAAATAATTTGGTTAGCCGGTACGTCATAACGTCTGGCCAGTTGATATTCATCCCCGGATACCACTTCAGCAAAACAGCCCCGATCTCTGACAAAGCAAATAATCCACGGCAAAGAGTTGGTTTTGTACGAATAACCTATCTGATAATTTGGCCAATATAATTGAAAAGCATTCTTCAGTTCATCAATCAGGTTTTCCAACTTTTTTTGATGAATTACATAATAAGGGTAATCCATGTTGCTCCTTTGGTGTAGATTCATTAATCAACATACAAAACCAACACCGTTTTTTAGTATGGGACATTTTTGATTTTTATTCAGAAATGATAAAGCTTATTTGTACATCATATAAGGTACGACCCAAACAATAATCAAAACAATTGCTACAAGAATTCCTAACAGAGGCGCTGCCTTCATATATTTACTTGTGACAGCAATATCTTTCGCGTTTTGTTCTTCCTTCGGAACAATAAACAAATTTGCACGAGCTACCTTTTCCTCATCTGTTACCTTTGTTAGCGCAGAGCCGATGATAATCCCGATAATATTGATTACAATACCCACAATAACAGGATCAAGAATTGCCGGAAGCGTCACATGAGAGACATTGGAATAAACCTTAAGTACAAAACAACCGAGGAAACCTCCCAGCATTCCTGCAAAAGCGCCGGTTTTTGTTATCCGTTTTGAAATGACACTGGCAAGCGCTACAGGCATCCACGCGCTGGCTACGATAGCTCCGCCAAAGTACATGATCCACAGGATCTGTGGAGGTTGGAAAACAGCCAGAAGCAGTACGACTACACTGACCACGATCATTGAAATACGACCGATTTTGATTGATTTTCCTTTCCCTCGATATATATCATTTGCCACAGACGATCCAACCAAAGACAAGAAGGTTGTTGCTGAAGAAATACCCGCAGCCAATACTCCTGTCAGCAAAATGACACCCAGAATCGTTGGTAGGATATTCATCGCTGCCCAAATCAACACATGCGATGCGCTTTCCATTTCAGGCTGGAAGAGATTTACGCTCACAGCTGCCATGCCTGCCAGCAATTGCAATGCAAATATACCAATAGCGGAAAATAAAGATGAACGAACAACAGTATGCTCATTTTTAGCCATCAGGTAGCGGCTGGATTGCCAGGGTCCAACCATACAAACTGATAGCCAGACAATTCCATAAACGATGCCCCAAATAACGTTTTCAACGCCATTAGAATACATATAGTTTAGATTCCCATGCCAGGACAAAAGATCCGGAATTTCAAAATGTCCGAGCTGTTCAACCACAGAATACCAACCGCCGGCTTTCCCGGTTATCACAAACACCGAAATAATTAAGGCGATTGTAAATACGCTAAACATCAATGTGTCAGTAATCAAAACACCTCTTGATCCTGAGGTAATCGTAACGACGCTAAAAACAACAATCGCCAGAATAACACAAACATTATAATCCACATCAGTAACAACATGCATCAGCGTACCCACTCCCTGCACGACAGAGAGCAGATAAACGGTCATCGTTATAATAGCTGTTACAGTAGCCAACATTCTAACCTTTTCCGAGCAAAACCGCTGACCGAAAAATTCCGGGATCGTCATCACTTTGGAACGTCTCAGATAGCGACCAAAGAAAACCGCGCCCACAATATATCCTACAACTTGCATTGTAGCCAAAATGGTCATCGGTGAAAACAATCCGCTATAGTATTCACCGGCATCGCCCATAAACATACCGGTACTGACATAGGATGCGATCATCGAACCAACAATAAGCAATATTGGTGCATTTCTTCCCGCCACGTAAAAATCATTAGCATCCTTCACCTTTCTGCTGATAAAGAAACCAATGATCATATAAATAGCAAAAGAAACAATCATGCCAATGAGGTAGATATTCATTGCTTATCTCCTCCTGTTTCATCAGCAATAGCAGGAATACTTTCTTGTTCTTTCTTCATGCTTTTGTATGATACCCAACCTCCAATGAAGATCCACATGCCAAGCGCCAAACTGATAACCAGTTCCATTATATGTATTCCTCCTTATTCAAGATTGCTCAACATCATTTTTAATCTCTGGCGGTCGATTTTTCCATTCAGATTATGTGGCATCTCGTCAAGTTTGATTCGTTTACCTGGTATCATATAATCTGGCAGTTTATCCTTTAAACGTTCTGTAATGTATTTCCCGTCTGCTTCTCCCGTATAGAACAATACGATTCTTAACTTTTCGGTATCGTAGAGGCTGCAACATTCATAAATTCCATCCAAAGCCGTAACCGCTGTTTCGATCTCGCCTAACTCAATACGACGTCCTCTGTGTTTGATCTGATAATCTTTTCGGCAGACATAAACTAATTCTCCATTTTCATTATAGCGACCTAAATCACCGGTACAGTAGATTGTTTCTTTATATGCATTGTTAAGAGGGTTCTGAATGAAAACTTCAGCAGTTCTCTCAGGATCATTATAATATCCGTAAGCTGTACCGGTACCTCTCATACAGATTTCGCCAATTTGACCTGGTTCTGTTACCAGTTTCCCTTCATCCAGTAGAAAACAATCTTTGTTTGTACAGGCCTTGCCAATCGGTAATAATTCACCGTCATCGAAATGCCTGTCGATTTCATACCAGGTACATGTATCCGTAACTTCAGTCGGGCCAAAGAGGTTAATGAATTTTGCGTTCGGATACTCATCCATCCATCGGTTCAGATGTTTAGTTTGAAATGATTCTGCCCCGAAAAAGATATTTTTAATGCTGGTCAGATGCGGTCTGTTCAATGCTTTTAATGTGGATATAAATGTTAAGATCGAGGGTACCCAGATAATCGTGTTCACTTTTCGTTCTTCCATGTATTCCATCAATTTTGTCGGTTGTGAAAACAACTTCTGTGGTACAATATATGTTGTTGAACCGTTTTTTAATGTTTGATATATTTCATATACAGAAAAGCTGAAATAAAATGGGGATTGATTTGCAAAAATTATGTTTTCGTCAAACTTCAAATCATTGGTGATCCATTCAGAAAGATCAATGATACCTTTATGTGATATAATAACGCCCTTCGGAGTTCCAGTAGATCCTGACGTGAAAAGTACGTAAAGGACATCCGAATCAATGACAATAGCCGTTGTTTCCTTGATTTTCTTAATATCTACCGATCCATTTTGAGCTTCTTCATATATAACCAATTCCGCACCATTTGAAAATTTTAGTGCTTCATTGCGATGCTTTTCATCAGTAACAATTGCTACGGGATGTAATTTTTCAACAATCTTTTGAATACGTTCTTCAGGCATGTGCGTATCAAGCGGGCTATAGAAATTTCCACTGTAAGTGATTCCCTCAAATGCAGCCACCACTTCTACACCTTTATCAAGATAAACCAACACCGGATTTTTAAAGTACTTCTTTTGGATTAGTACCATTGCAATATGATGCGCTTCATTTTGAAGTTGTGTAAACGTGATTCCGCGTTGTTCATCAATAAATGCCATTTTATCCGGGAATCGACTGGCTGTCTGATCAAGATAATCTGTGACTATCCTTACCATTAAGGAATCCTCCTCCACATGATCAATATCATCGCGTTCACATTCACAAAAGTACAAAATAAACACTCTGACTTTACTGTGTTTGTGTTTCGATATAATTTATTCCCGTGTTGATAATAACTCATTCTGTATACTTTTTGATCAGATTCATTATATTCTCAACAGAATTGAAATTCTCAGCAATCACTTCATCCGGGTCAATATCAATATGGAAATAGTCATCAATATCCGTTACGATCGTCATTACTTCCAGCGAGTCAAATAATCCATCATCAACAAGAGCGGTTTCAGTTTCATAATTAATGTCAGGATTCAATTCCATCAATATTTTTAAAAGTTTTTCCTTGTTGCTCATTTGCTTTTCCTCCTGTTTTTTACTTGTCAGATCTATTTTTCAAAATTCTTATTGATACCCTTGCCAAAGTTCTTACCAGGCGGTGTCAGTATTGAACTGCCATCCGGCACTCTGCGTCTTGGATATGTGTTGATCGCGATTTCTACATTATTGCCAATCTTAGTTCCCGGCAATATTGCTGAATTCACCCCAAATGTCACACCGTCTCCGATTGTGCTGTCACCGGTAATTATGACCCCGGGTCCAATAACAATATTATTTCCAATCAAATCGCCGTGACTGATAATAGAAAATGCGTCCATAAAAAGGAAATCGCCGACAACAGGATTGCCTGTGATCATCGCGTTTGGGAAAGCTACTGCACCTTTACCAATTTTCGCGAACTTGGAATAATATGCTTTAGAACTGATAAAGCTACCTGCCGGAAGTTCCATCTGCTCCATAAAACGAATCATTTTCTCCCGATATTTTAGCAAACGAACTGCCAGAATGTATTTTGCCGTTCTGTCGAAGTCTGCGAACTGGATTTTTTCCATGTCTCCCATCCACGGGATATATCGTGACAATTCAGGGCTATCCTCCTGAGCATAATAGCCCATCACATTTTTCCCTTCTGATGACATGTATTCATATAACTCTATAGCAAAACCGCCACCACCAAGAAAATAGTATTTTTCTTCCATGTCATTCGATCCTTTCATCTATCAGAGGCCATATTGATGCGTTCAATATCCAGATATTCTTCAACCGTATCTGTATCAACCGCTATGTCTTCTTTCAAAAAAACTTTCTTAAGCGTTTGAAAAATGATTGATATATCAAGGATAAAAGAAATATTGTTTACATATTCGATATCATAAGCCAATCGTTGGTCCCATTTAATCAGATTTCTGCCATTCACTTGTGCCAGTCCGGAAAGACCAGGTCTGACTTCATGCCGATGTCTTTCGGTTTCTGTATAGTAAGGCAAATAACGGACAAGTAAAGGTCGTGGCCCAATAATGGCCATATCTCCTTTTAGAATATTAATCAATTCGGGCAACTCATCCAATGATGTTGAACGAAGTAAGCGACCGTATTTATTCAGCCTTACCGCATCCGGTAACAAATCTCCGTTTTCATCTTTCCGATTATCCATTGTTCGAAACTTAATTAAATGAAAGATTAGCTCATTTTTACCGGGACGTTCCTGCATAAAGAACGGATTCCCACGCATAAAAATTGCCCCAAGCACAATCAGAATCAGGAATAAGGGCGATAAAATCAATAATCCGATTAAGCTCAAAACAAAGTCAAACAAGCGTTTCAAAAAATGCTTGTACATATCATCAGATCGCTCCTTAATCAAAGCAACATTTAATTATATCAATCACAGTGTCCTGTTGTTCTGCCGTCATCTTATTATCACTTGGCAGGCATAACCCTCTTCGGAACAGATCCGCGCCCACATCCGCGCCGGTTCCCTGAATATAGGCATTGCTCCGGCCGCGGCCGTTTCCCTCCGCGGTAATAAACGCGTGCGTCCGGTAGATCGGCTGCATATGCATGGGTTTCCACACCGGACGACCTTCCGCTTTGAACGCCGCAATCGCCGCGAGAATCTCACCGGGGGAAGATTTTCCGGGGACGCTGGTCCAAAGCTCATCCTGTTCCCCCCGGACATGAGGCGCCATGGCGTCCTCATCGATCAGCATACAGGACAGCCAGAAGTTCGGTTCGGACTTTTCCCTGTCATAAGGGTTCATGGTAACAGGCAGATCCGCCAGCCCCTTTTTATACCGCTCATAAATCGCTTTCTTCTGGGCGATATGCTCATCCAGATAAGGGATCTGACCCCGGATGATGCCCGCGATGATATTGCTCATCCGGTAATTGTATCCGATTTCCTCATGCTGATACCACGGAGCGGCTTCCCGGGACTGCGTGGACCATTTACGGACCTTGTTGGCGTCTTCCTCGCTGTCCGTAAGGAACATACCGCCGCTGCTGCCGGTGATGATCTTATTCCCGTTGAAGGAAATACAGTTATAGTTCCCCAGTGTACCGGTTTCGACCCATTTGCCGTTCAGCCGATACTTCGCGCCGAGGGATTCCGCTGCGTCCTCCACAATCAGCGCGCCATGCGCGTCAGCGATCTTTTTGATCTCTTCCATCTTCCCCGGCGTACCGTACAGATGAGCCAGAACGATCAGCCGGGTATCCGGATACAGCTCAAACGCCTTTTCCAGCGCGACGGGATCCATGTTCCAGGTATCCCGTTCCGTATCGATAAAGACGGCTTCCCCGTCCTCATACGCGACCGGATTGATGGACGCGTCAAAGGTCACGTCGGAGCAGAATACACGGTGTCCCTGCAGCGTACCTGCATTGGGGCGTGCCTGACCGTACAGCTTTTCGCCGGCCAGCTTCGTCGCGAGGTGAAGTGCCGCGGTTCCGGCGGAAAGCGCCACGGCGTACCGGCAGCCGACATATTCCGCAACGGTCTTCTCCACTTCATCAATATTCCTGCCGACGGTGGAAACCCAGTTGGTTTCAATCGCCTCGTCCACCCAGCGCTGTTCCTCCCCGTGCATGGTGGGACTGGAAAGCCAGACGCGGGACGGGAAAGGTTCCAACCCCGCGAAGCGGGGATCTTTCAGAAAATCATGCATACCCAACGCTCCTGATCCTTCGAATTAAAAGAAGCTGACGTCTTCGCCGGTAGCTTCCTTGTGCTGCTGCGCCCAGGCTTCATAGCCCAGATAAGCGCCGGAAACAGACTTCTTCAGTTCCAGCTTCAACCCCTCGACAGAGGTGATCTCGACCCGGTCCTTCAGGGCCTTCAGCGCTTCCTCGCCGGACGCGTAGGTCTGTTCTTTCCCGTCCGTCACTAAAGTGACGGGTCCTTTAACCAGCTCCAGCAACCCCGAAACCGGGATCTTTCCGCCCAGATTGTTCAGATATCCCGTATAATCCTGAAGCTCCACGCCGGCTGCTTCACACTTTTCCCGGATCTGTTTCCGCTCCTCCGCGGACAGATTCCCGTCCGCGATGAAGACCGCGCGGACCCGATCCAGCGCCTCCGTATAATCCGCCACGACCGGGACGCCGTCCAGCGTCTGACCCGAGGACTTTCGGTCCGCCGCGACCGTCGCGCGGAAGGGGGTATCCTCCAGATGACGGATCGCCTTCCGGGCGGTTTCTCCCGCGCCGATGACCATCGCGGGGACTGTCGACGTTTTCCGCTCCGCGACCTTTTTCTTTTCCACCAGCAGAATCCTGTAAGCAAACCGAATCAGGGAAATGAACAGGAACTGAAGCACCGCACCGATGACATAATAGGTGATCGGCATCCGGCGAACAAACACCGCGGTACCGACGACCTGGATCACCGCCGTGACCAGGCTCGCGCCCAGGATCCGGTTCATATCGTTGATCCCGGCATACCGCCACATTCCGCCGTACAGCCGCCAGAGGATAAAGACGGCGATACACAGCACCGAATAGAACGGCGCAAACCGAAGGAACGCCGGAATGTATTCTTCCGACGCGATCGGCCGCATCCGGGAATTGACAAAGAAGCGGATCACCAGCGCCAGAAAATATGCCGCATTGACCGCAACCAGATCCAGCAGAACAATCCACAGATCCTTTTTGATACCGTTCCAGAACTTTTTCATCGTGTCACCCTTTCGGAAAAAGGTTGAATTACCGCGTCATGCCCATCTCCGCGGACTGCTCCGCTTTGGCGTTGACCTCCTCCGGCGTGCGGAAGGTTGGGACCGCCTCATGCAGCGCCTGGCGGACCGCGTCATCGCTGTTTTGCCGTACCGCTTCGCGAAGCAGCGCCAGCTTCTCCCGGATCTGATCCTCCTCCAGCGGCTCATCCCGCTCAATAAAGATCAGCTCGTTATCCGTCTTATCCAGCTGCTCGGTTTTGACCAGAAGCTCCTCATAGAGCTTTTCCCCCGGACGGAGACCGGTTTCCCGGATCTCGATATCCTGATCCGGTTCAAAGCCCGCGAGACGGATCATGTTTTCCGCCAGATCCAGGATGCGGACCGGCTTGCCCATATCCAGGACGAAAAGCTCGTTCCGCTTCGCCATGGCGCCGGACTGCAGCACCAGCTGGCTCGCCTCCGGAATCGTCATGAAATACCGGATGATCCGTTTATCCGTGATCGTCACGGGACCGCCGTTCGCGATCTGCCGCCGGAAAAGCGGGATCACGGAACCCGCGCTGCCGAGGACGTTCCCGAACCGGGTCGCGCTGAAGACGGTTTCGCAATCCCCGCGCTGGCCGCGGACGATCATTTCGCACATGCGCTTCGTCGCGCCCATGACATTCGTCGGGTTGACCGCTTTATCCGTGGACACCATGATAAACCGCTTCGCCCGATACTGGACGGCAAGCTCCACCGTGTTCAGCGTGCCGAAAACATTGTTTTCCACCGCCTCGATGGCGTTCCGCTCCATCAGGGGCACATGCTTGTGCGCCGCGGCGTGGATCACGATCTCCGGCCGGTATTCGGCAAAGACCCGCTCCAGACCGATCCGATTCGTGACGGAAACGATCTCCACGCGCAGATCCAATTGGGATCCGTATGCCATCCGCAGCTCCTGCTGGACATCGTAGGCG
Source organism: uncultured Clostridia bacterium (assembly GCA_937906775.1). GTDB lineage: Bacteria > Bacillota > Clostridia > Christensenellales > Aristaeellaceae > Aristaeella. Next base: position 12,736 of record CALCUD010000125.1, on the reverse strand, counting down.
CCGTTTTCATACACGTCCAGGATGACCAGGGTCTTCGGATCCATCTTCGCGATCTGGCGGCACAGCTCCGATCCGATCGATCCGCCGCCGCCGGTGATCAGGATCACCTTATCCCGGTAATACGCGAAGGTTTTTTCATCCGTCATCTCCACGGGCTTCCGGAACAGCAGCTCCTCGATATCAAACTCGCGGAGTCGCCGCTTTCCGCCGGCGGACTGCATCGTCGGGTAATCATAGACCTTGAGGCGGCATCCGGAATCCTTGTAATACTCATACAGCGCCTTCCGGCGTTCCGTATCCAGCTTCGGAATCGCGAAGATGATTTCCTGGATCTCATGCTCCCGGAGCAGCTCCAGCGTCGCCTCCGCCTCCGAATACACCGGCAGATTATGGATCGTGCGCCCGACCTTTTCCCGGTCGATATCGATAAAGCAGCGGGGCAGATAGGACGCGGAGGGATTGGAAAGCAGGTCCTCCGCCAGGCTGACGCCGACGCGCCCCGCGCCGACGATGGCAACCTTGATCTTCTGGGTCTGCTCCTCCTCCGTCAGCGTGACCCGGCCGAAGGTAAATCCCTTGAACAGCGCCGCCGCGAGCTTGCCGTACCAGTGGCGGCTCTTTCCGCACTTATAGGCATACCGGTACATCATCCGGAGCGCCAGCGCGCCGAGCAGATTCACGCTGTAAACCGACAGCAGCAACGGAAAAATGATGCGCGTCTCGGCAGTCATCCATCCCGCGGCCTGCAGGACCGTGCTTCCGATCCAATGGATCAGGAACGCTGTTCCGTCCGTCACCAGGAGGCGGATATAACACTGGATCCCGCCGTACCGCCAGATCTGGCGGTAGATCCCGCCGAGCGTACGGAGCAGCAGCAGCAGGCCGAAAGCCGCCGCGACATGGCTCAGGGTCGTCTCCGTATCCCGCGTGCCGGGCCCGCCGTAAACAAAGAGGACAAGATAGCTCGACGCGGCAAAGACCAGCAGGTCATAGACCAACAGCAGCCAGTGGGTATTCAGTTTTTTCCGGGAAGAGTGTTCTTCCATAAGTACCCTTCAGACCTTTCCGTATTCCATGAGAAGTCTTCAAATTTTCTTTTTCCGTTCAATGATCAGCAGGATCAGACAGACGATGAACCCGACGGCGCAGAAGGGCCCGGCGGTTTTGATCGCCCGGACGATAAAGGCGCCGGACAAAAGGGTCGGAGAATCATATTTCTCAACAGAGAGGATCAGTTTGTCCGTCCCGTTGTTCTCCCCCGACCAGACACGGATCAGATTTTCAAAATCCGAAAGGATCTGGTCCCGGCGCGCGACGATTTCCGCAACGGAAACGTCCAGAACATCTCTTTCAGCCTCAGAAAGAACAGGAAGCTCCGGCTCCGCGGCAGGAACCGCTTCTTGCGGTTCGGTGTCATCCGGTTCCGCCTGCACCGGCTGATCTCCGGTCAGGCGGCTCCGATCCTGTTTCAGCGCGTCGATCCCGGAATTCAGCGCCGTGATCTCCTCCGTCACGGCATTCCGGCGCAGAACCAGTTCATCATAGGTTTCGGAGGTATTGCCGCCGATCTGCTTGACGGAGTTCGCGGCGGAAAGGTAGATGGTCTCGTTTTTGTCATAGGAGGAAATCAGCTTTTCCAGATCCTGAAGTTCCTGCTTTTTCCGTGCGAGTTCCCGGTTCAGCTGTTCCTGCCCGTAGCCGTTGACCGTCAGGACGCGTTCCGCGTCCCGGGTCAGACCGTTTACGGTCACATTCGCCTCCAGGCGGGAAAGCTCATTTTCCTTCAGCATCCGGACGCGCGTGACAATATCGCCAAACCCCTTGTCCTCCGACCGGAAAGCGGGATCCTTCGCGGCCAGCTCCGCCGCGTAATCCCCGAGGATCTCCAGCCCATGACGCAGCAGCGCCGCCTGCTCCGCGTAATCCAGACCGTCCACATTCAGCAGATCGAAATAATTCTCCAGACCGGATCCAATCGCGTAGGTCGCGGTGAACTGCTCCCGATAGGCCTCCAGAACATTCCGGAGCAGTGCCTCCAGATCCGTCCGGGATACGGACGGATCAAAATCATTATACAGGGACACGTGGAACAGGGTCGGCCGGTAATCCCCGATGGACAGGGATTTATTGGCGCTGAAATCCAGCACGGAATCGGAACCGGTCATCTGCTCCACGGCGTCCTCCGGATAATCCCCCGTCATGGTGAGGCAGGGCTGAAGCTGCTCCGCGGTATACCGGTCCGCCATCGCGGCCTTTTCCAGCGCCGCGGTCAGGACCGGCTCCGAGGCCAGACCCGAAACGTCAAAAGGCATTCCGTTCGGGGCTTTTCCCTCCGAAGCGCCTTCAAAGGTGAACTGCAGGCTCATGTTCGCGGCGGTCCGGTTCGCGGAATCCTTGAAAAACAGAATGCCCGCGAGAACGGTTCCCGCAATGCCGCAGGCGATCAGAACGGCCAGAGTGGTCCGGAGCCAGTGCGTTTTCTTCCCGGCGGTCATACGCGTTCCGCCTCCTTTTCTTCTTCATTCTTCCGGGTACGGTTCATTTCCCTCGCAAGAGCCGAAACGAACCACAGACCGCAGGCGATGACAACGCCGACAACAGCGCCGATCAGGATCTTTTTCAGGTTCGCCTGTAAAAAGCTTTCCTGCTTACCGAGCGCGGCGGTGTGATCCGCGTAATTGGTACAGAGCGCGCTGCTATGAATTTCCTCCAGCTGGGCCGTAATCATCGCATAGATCCCTTTACAGGCCTCCAGCGCGCCGTTCACATCCTGATCCACCGTTTCCGGAACCGGCGCGGGATCTGCCTGCTCCAGACGCGCGATCCGCTCCTCCAGCTCCGCGACGGTCTGCTGCAGCGCCGCGGCCTCCCGGGTATCCTCCGCCTGCTGCAGGATCATCTGATTGTAGGTATCCGTCGTCACCTTCGCGGATTTCGACGCGTCGCTCTCCTGGACGGAGACATACACCGTATCGTTCTGATACGACGCCAGCGCGGCCTTCGTCGCGGCGATCCGCTCATTCCGGGCGTCCAGCAGACCCTTCGCCTCCCGGAGACGGAAGCGGGCAGCGGTCAGCATCGCCTCCCGGTCCTTCACGATCACATTCGCCTGAAGATACGAATACAGGGGATCGATCCGGGTCTCCCGGATCGCCTTCACCGAGGACAGAAGATCGTTCAGCGAAAGGCCCGTGACCGCCGAGCGAAGACTCAGGATCTCCTCCGGCAGCGCGGTACAGGTTTCGCTCAGATGATTCAGCGCCGTGCGGAGCTGCTCCACCGTCTCAGCGTAGTCCAGCGTTTCCGGATCGATCACGGTCAGCTCGTCGGCCGGCAGACTCCTGTCCGCGTAGGTCCGGACAAGATATCCGTTATACGCCTTCAGGATCCGGTCCAGCAGCTGACGGAGCTCCGCGTCGTTCAGTTCAAGCTTCGTCCGGGAATCCTGATCCCCGAACCCGTTGGTCAGGGAGACCACAAAGCGGTTCTGATACTTCAGCTCCAGATCCTGCAGTTGCTTGTACGCGTCGGCTGTATTGTTCTCCACCATGGCGGAAGCTAGCTCCTGCGCCCGGCTGGATTCCTCCGTGAGGATCTTCCGGACGCTGAGATTGCGCTGAAGGTTCGAAACGGAAACCGGTTGGGAAAGCGTCATCCCGGACAGCGCCTGCTGCAGGATGGAAGCGTCGGTGATCCGGTTCAGGTCCAGCTCCTCCGGCTCCCGATCGCGGACGGTCTTCATGCCGTTTTGATCCTCGACCGTTTCCTGACCGATGATCTCGCCGGGCGCGGTCAGATCCGTCACCGGGACGCGGCTCCGCGTCTCCTCAAAGGTCACGGGATCGATCCCGACCTCCTCCACCTCGTAGCGGAGCGTGACCACGGAGGACACCGTGAGAAAATGCTCCCCGAACTGATAAAGCAGCAGCGGCGCGCAGATACCGACGACCAGGCACAGCACCAGCACCCATGCCCACAGGCGCTTCGTCAGCTTCATATTGTGGAACACCCGGCCCAGATCGATCGCGTTATCGTCCTCCGGATTCGAGACGATGAGATTGATCTGCGCGTTTTTGTCGAGATTGATCCCGGTGTCGTTTGTCCGTTCGTTGTTCTCCAATGCGGAACCCCCCTGAAAAAAAATCTACCCGAAGAAAAAGTACCAAAGATGAAAAAAGAGTACAAATGACCGTTCACGGCCGAAGGACGTGAAAAAAGCTTCCGGAACGAACGCTTCGCTCCGCCAGTCCGGCCGGTAGTAGCGTCCCCGCTCCGCGGCATTTTACGCATAGCAAAAAAAGGCATAAAATACCGAATGTATTATAGTATAGAAAACGCAAGTTGACAAGCAAAACCGGCATTTCTACCCGCCTCGAAGCAATATAAAGCGGCCCGGCGCCCTGATGAAGGGCGTACCGGGCTGCGAAGCGGTTCTATGCGGAGTACTTATTTATTTAACCCTGACCGTGAAGGTGACCGTGCAGTTTCCATCATCGCTCGTGACGGTGATCCTGGCCTTGCCCTTGCTGACTGCCACCAGCCGGCCGGAGGACGTCACCTTGACCACGCTCTTGTCGCTGCTCTTCCACGTCACATTCGTATTGACGGCGTTCGCCGGCTGAATATCGATGACCTGAAGCCGCTGTTCCGCGCCGGCCTTCAGGGAAAGGGTGGTTCCGGCCAGATCCTCCGTCGTATTTTCTTTGACGACTTTGAACGATTCGACCGCGACAGCCTTGACAGTAATCACACAGGTCGCGGAAACGCCGCCTTCGTCATCCGCCGTGCAGGTAATCGTCGCCTTGCCGGGAGCGACCGCTTGGACCAGGCCGTTTTTCACCGTCGCGACGGATTTGTCGCTGCTCTTCCACTTCAGCGCCGTCCCCGCCACCTCGGCAGGCCTGATCTCCGCGGTCAGCTGATACGACGGCGTTTCGCCCGAGGAGATCTTCAGCGTTTTTTTGTCACTGTTCAGCGTGATGGAGGAAACCGTAACGTTCCCCGTATACCGGTAGTCATGATTGTATTTGATCGCCCAGGATTCGGCATAACTCCCCTGTTTGCAGACGACAGCCGTCGTATCCGGGAGCGCATGGGTAAAGATCATCGTCACGCAATTCGGGATCTTCAGGGATCTGAGGCTTTCGCATCCGGCAAAGGCATAATCCCCGATCACGGCCGTCTTGGCATGGATCGTGACCTTGTTCAGTGAAAGACAGTTTTCAAACGCGGAGGCAAAGAGCGCCGTCAGCTTTTCCGGCAGGTCGACCTCCGTCAGGCTTTCGCACCCGCGGAAGGCTCCGGAGGCGATGATCTCCACTGTCGCCGGGAAGCTGACATATTGCAGCCGGGTGCAGCCCGCGAAGGCGCACGCTCCAATCCGATCCACCGGATACCCCCCGGCGCTGGCCGCGACAGAAACGCTCCGCGCGTTCGGGTTGCAGCTGAAGACCGAGGCGTATCCGCTGCCGGCGTCGATCTCATAGATCAGATCGCCGGAACGGACATAATTCCCGGAACTCCAGTTGAGATACGGCGCGTAATACGGATTCCCCGTTTCCTGATAATACCGGCCGTTCGACTGAACCTCGATCTCGCCGTCCTCGTCGCCGTCCCAGTCATCATAGCTCAGATTGCCCTGCTTCCCGCCGGACTTCCCGGAACCGAAAAATTCCCCGGCAAAAGCAGATACCGCCGCAAAGCAAAACACCGCGCACAGGATCAGCGCGATCATCCTCATCTTTTTCATCGGCATTCCCCTCCTTCTATACCCATAGAACGGATCACCGGGCAATATTATGCCCGAATTCTGAATTATTTGCAATATTTTTACGCCCGGGACCCGAAAAGGGAGGACGCGCAGCGCGTCCTCCCGGGATCGTGGGATCTCCATTTTTGCCTTACCTGACCGTGATCTTGCAGGTCCCTTTCTTTCCGCTGCCGTCCGCGGCCATACAGGTGATGACGCAGGTTCCCTTGCCGACCGCGGTCACCTTGCCCTTGCTGCTGACCTTCGCGACGGAAGGATCGCTGCTGGTCCAGACCACCTTGGAATAGCTCGGGTTCCTGGGCGAGAGCGTGAACTTCAGCGTCGTCGACTTGCCCTTCTTCAGCGTCAGCTTGGTCTTGCTCAGCTTGACCTTGGTGACCGGTGTACCGACGATGACCTTCAGGGCTACCTTGATCTTCGAATTGCTCTTCAGGCTGACCGTAACGGTGGCGGTCCCCTTCTTCACCGCCTTGATCTTTCCGGTGGAGGACACCGTGACAATGGACTTCTTGCTGGTCTTGAATTTCAGGATCTCCGTCGGCAGATTCTCCGCCGTCTTCAGCTGATAGGACTTGCCCTTCTTCAGCACCAGCACTAGTTTCGGCAGTTTCTCCGGCAGTTCGATCCTGGTCGGGACCAGCTTCGGAACCACCGTCTGTGCCGTGATGACCGCGCCGCAGACGGAGCAGTGGCTGCCCTCTGTCAGGCCGGTGGCGATATAGGTCGCCGCCTTCGCGGGATCCGTTACCGGGGTATGGCCCGTAGCCGCGACAGTCTCCTGTTTGGTGATCACCGCGCCGCATACGGAGCAGTGGCTTCCCTCCGTCAGGCCGGTGGCGGTACAGGTCGCCGCCTTCGCGGCATCCGTTGCCGGGGTATGACCCTTGGCCTGAATGACCCAGCTGCCCTCGGTGATCTCGTTCGTTCCCTCCGCGTCGGAGAAATACTTGCCGCAGGTATCACAGAACCAGTAAGCACTGTTGCCCGCGGCTGTGCAGGTCGCGCTCTTCGCGGCGGTTCCCTGCAGATTCGCGTGGGTGCAGTCGGCGTTGTCAGTGCGCAGAATAACATACTTACTGAACTGATCCGAACTGACGCTGATATTTTCTGTTCCGGTAGAAGTGCCGACCGCCTCGGCATCTCCGTCATGCAGGTTCACAACAACAAATAACGAATCCTCGGTCGCGTCCTCTGGCGCGGAGAAGGTGAAATTCACCTTGTCGGTCAGCTCCGTCAGTTCACCCGGCTGGCAAACAGTGTTCCCATCCACGTCCGCGGTATACAGTTCGACATCCATGACCGCGGCGACCGTCGCGCCCTCAGGTACACCGTTCACCGCGAGGACCGCCGTCAGCTCATCTCCGTCCAGATCATCCATATTCTGGGCGATCCGCATACCGACTGTTTCACCGTCGCCGAGACCTTCCGCGGCCGCGGTCATTGCCGCCTCCGTCGGGAGGATCGCGCCGATCAGGTCGCTTGCGCCGTAGCTCATGATCTCCAGATGGCCGTTATTGAGCACGGTGGTTCCGGCCTCGACGCTGTTGAAATAGCGATTCTTCCAGTCATTGTATTCATACATTGTGCTGCCGCCGTTCCGGACGGAACCGTTCGCGCCGACCGTGACCGTCTTCTGACGGAAGGCATTGACCAGCGTGAGCGAACCGACCGCCGCGTCAATCTCCAGAGATACCGGCGCGTCAAACTGGAAGGAGGCGCTCCCGTTGATGATCATCTCATCGGTTTCCGCCTTCAGAACGACATTGCCCGCGGACACATACAGGTACGTCAGATCCACGGTGTCCGGATCCCCGTCTCCGGGAACGGTCAGCGTATCACTGCCCTCAATGTCTGTCGTCCAGATGTTCAGGGTGACATTCTTTCCCCAGTCGATCATGCTGACGTCAAAGTTCGGATTAAGTCCGGTCCACTTCGCTTCAGAAGGATCGTATTGACAGATCGGCTGACCGAAGGAAACATCTTCATAGGATGTCCAGACATTCAAATACCATTCATAGGGCGCGTTAGCGTTATCCAGTGTGTATTCCAGCCGGAGCTCGCTGATGTCGATCTCGATCCCTTCAGTTTCGATATCCGCGCGCAGGACGCCCTTCGTGATGATCTCACCGGTCTCATCGGCGAATGTACGGCTGGGAAGATCCAGCTTGATACTGTCGAGATTCCTGATCGTTATCTCGACATTTTCATTGATCCGGCCATTCGCCACCGCGCCGTCATTCACCGTTACGGTGCCCTGATAAGCGTTGCTGGTGCCTGGTGCGAACCAGTTAAAGGTCTGCGCGTTTCCGTTCAGTGTAAAGGTCGCGTTTTCGTTTTCACGCTGGAATTGATTTCCGTCGCCCAGGGTGATGGATCGCACATCCCCGTTCACGGTCACATGGCCGTTTTTGACCAGGAACAGGCAATCAGGCTGATCGGTATTGACAGTCAGATAGAACGGATCGCCGTCATCAACATCCACCCAGACATCAAATTCGGTGGAAGAGCTCGCCGCGATATTGAGCACGTGGTTCCCCGTGGCTCCGCAGGAATAGGAGACCGTGTCAATATTCCGGTTCGCGATCAGCGCGTCCAGCCATTCCTGATCCTCCGAACCGCCCCAGACATTGACGCCAACTGCCTTCCGACCATTGGCATATTCCATCGCCTGAACCGGCGTCATGTCGACCCAGCCGCTTTCGCAGGATATTTTCACCGTGTCGTCCGACTCCAGCATGATCTGAGCGTCCCATCCGCCGTAGAAGTAGGGCAGATAGGTATATCCGGTTCCGTTCCAGCTGTCTCCGTCATGATAATACCGGACGGAAGCCGATCCGAACGCGTTGTTTCCGACGGTCGGGCATTCCGCTTCCAGAAGGTCCACGGTTTCCAGCTCCGCAAGCCCGGCGAAGGCGTTCGCCCCGACCTCGGTGACCGTACTGCAGACCACAGCCTTGAGGATCCTTTCATCGATCTGCGCCCAGGGAGCTTCGGACGGATCGTCAAAGTCCGGGATCTCCGTACCGGCGACCGTCAGCACCTCATCCGAGACCTTCCAGCTGTAATCACCTTCGGCCGTAACGGTTTCGCCATCCTGGATCCATCCGCAGATGGGGCAGATCCCGCAGGTCGAGTAATCATGAGGCTTCCATGTCTCATAGTTCTCCATTGTTTCCGGCTCGCCGACAATATTCCCGCAGTATTCGCAATATACTGTGACAATAGCGGCGCCCCGCAGCCGATGACCGTCTTCATCGCTTCCTGTCAGGGTCGTGTCGCCCTGCCATTCCACGATTTCATAGACGGATTCATGTCTGCATCCGCAGCTGCCGGCCGTGCAGACGATGACAAACTTACTGAACTGATCCGAACTGATGTTGATATTCTCCGTGCCCGCGGAATTCCCGACGACCGCGGCAGCGTCGCCGTGCAGGTTTACAACGGCAAACTCCGTGTCCTCGTTCGCGTCCTCCGGAGCGGAGAAGGTGAATCCGACCGCGTCATTCAGCTCCGTCAGGTCGCCCAGCCCTCTGACGATCTCATCATCCGTATTATAGGTATACAGGCTGACATCCATGATCGCGGCGATTTCCGCTTCCTCAGGGATCGCTTCCAGCGCGTACAGGGTTTCCTTTTCCTCATCGGAGAGATCCTCCCACGACTGCCGGATCTCCATGCCGACCGTTTCGCCTTCCTGGACCCCGCTGGCCGTCATGGAACCTTCCGCCGGCAGGATGGACCCGATCCCGTCGCCGCCGCTATAGCTCATGATCTCCAGATGACCGTCGGACAGAACGGTGGTACCGGCTCCGACAGCTTTAAACACTCTGGTAGCGCCGAAGGGATCCGCGTCGTACGAGCCATACGAAACCTGCCCGCCCTCGCCGGTCTTCACCGTCTTTTCACGGCAGCGGCCGTAAAGGAACAGTTCATATTCGCCGCTTTCCAGCGTCAGGGTTCCGGGCCTGTGAATGTTCCGGCTGTTGTCACCATACGCGAATACAGCCGTTGCCCCGCGCAGTGTTACATTGCCGCCGTACCACGTCAGGTCCGCGATCTTCCCCGTTACCGTCAGTGGATCGCTGCCCAGGAAATTCGTATCCCAAACCTGCAGGTACGTCTTCTCGCCCCAGGCGATATCGTCCACCGTGAAGTCCGGGTTCAGGCCTTTGACCGTTTCCCCTTCTTTGATCCGCACGTCGTAAATGGGACACAGACCGCCTTCGTCGCCGCTTTGGACCATGATGTACCAGCGTTCCGCGTTGTTATAGGTTTCCGCGACATAAGTGATATTGAAATCATCCAGCGACGGTTTTTCTCCGATCAGCGCCACCTTCAGCTCGCCGTTTTCGATGATCGTTCCCGTCTCATCCGTGAAAGTTCCGGCTACGGTCTGGATCGGGACCTTACCTATATTCGGAATTTCCAGTTCGGTCTTCAGCCGCGCGGTACCGGAACTGACCAATCCATCCACCGTCAGAGTGCCGATGAAAGGAGGCACCTCCTCATCGCTCTCCTTAGGCGATCCGAACCACTCCATGGTATCCACATTCCCGGTAATATACACCGTACCGTTTCCGGGATCATTCAATCCCGCCAGCGTCATGGATGTCACATCCATGTTCACCGTCACGTCGCCGACGCCGCGGAATTCCAGGCCGTGCAGCGTCGCGCCGCTCCCGGATCCGTTCACGGTCAGATTGAATCGATCTTCATTCTGGGCGGTGAACACGGAGATAAACGTATCTCCGGCGCCTTCATAGACCGTGAAGGTATGCGCGCCCGATACGTCTTCCTCATAATACATATACCGGACATCCGGATTGGCTTCCACAAACACGCGGGTCGCTTCATCCACGGGATTGCCAAGCATATGGACATCGAACCGCGTACCGTAATAGTATTCCCGCGCCTGTTCAACGGTGAAAGGAACCCCGTTGATCTCAAGGGATCCGGACGATTTCACATAGAGGAACTGCGTGGTGTATTCCGCGTCTTCCGGCCGGAATAACGGCACATAGATCGCGCCCTCCGGCCAGCCCTCGCCCTGATGATAATACCGGACCGTCGCTTCCTCTCCGAAAGCGTTCTCGCCGCATGTCGGCGCGGTGCTCTGAAGCAGGTCCACCTTCTCCAGGCCCGGCAGGAAAGCGAACGCGTTATCGCCGATGGAAGAAACCGTACCGCAGACGATCACCCGGGAGATAAAGTCCGCCTGGTCCTTCCAGGGCATATCCTCATCGTTTTCGAAAGCCGGGACGGCGGATCCGGATACGGTCAGCGTTTCCCCGCTGATCACCCAGCAATAATTATCTTCTTCGGTAACTTCTTCTTCGTTCACCCATCCGCAGACCACGCAGATCCCGGAAGGTCCGTAGATATGATTTTCCCAGTCGGACCAGTTTTCTATGATCCGTTCTTCGCCCACCTGCTGACCGCAGAATTCGCAGATATCCACTTCACGCAGAGTGCCGGTCAGCAGATGCTGCCATTCGCTTGTCTCCGAAACATAAGTCGCGCCGATGAACTCGCGGACTGTATCCGTCACGTCATGTCCGCAGAAAGTCGTGCTCAGCACAAACGGGCTCAGGGAAGAGGTCGTGAACTTCAGGCCCTGGGGCGTCGCCTCCAGCGGAAGTTCTTCCTTCAGGCTGAAGGAGGACTCGGAAACTTCCGGGTCGAAATCGCTGTTGGAACTGTGTTCGTAATAATGTTTGATGACGAAGCTGCCCGGCACATAGTCCTCATAGGAATACCCGTCGGGATAAGGCAGGTAGAAATCCGTTTCACCGGTCAGGTCGACCCGCTGACCGTTTCCGTCCGTCAGCTTCAGATCGTAATACCGGCCGTCGCCGCTGCTGGGAACGGTCTCGATCTCCAGGACGCGTCCGCTTTGATCCGTCACCGCCGTGATATCCGATACCTCGCCCATTTCGCCGATGGCAGACGCACTCACGGTCTGAGTCGTCCGGGTCGTCAGGAATTCATCCATCGTCAGGCAGAAGTATTCCGGATCACCGATCTGCTCATAGTTTTCATCATACCAGAATACCGGAACCACAAATCCGCCGTAGGGCGACACCGAGTAACCCTGAATATAGACCGTCAGGCTTCCGAGACGTTCCCTGCGAAGGATCGGATATCCGTAGCCGAACTGATCCACCGGCGTGAATTCGCTGTTTCTAATGTTCTGCCACGTCGTTTCCAGGCTGTACTCATCCATTCCGAAAATCGAATTGGACCCGGTCGTATGCAGCTTGTAATATACCGCGCCCTCCGGCGCGTCCACAGCAATACTCAGCTCGGTCTCCGCGTCATCCGGGACGCTTGTCACGTTATTATAGCCGATATGGAGGATTCCACCGCTGTAATTTGGATCCGCGCCGGTCTTCCGGATATTTTCCTCATTCGTCAGGTGCAGGCGGTTTTCCGGCACCGCGGTCCATCCTTCAAAGGCCGGCCAGGGGCTTTCGTCATAAGGAACGAAATCCAGGACCGCCAGACCCCAGTCCACGATGCCGTTATCCGCGTCGCGCCAGATCAGGGCCACGGTATCCTCTTCCACATGTCCGTATGTCCCGTTCCACCAGTTATTCTGGTGCCAGCCGGCTTGTCCGTTGGTCACAGGTGAATCACCGCAGCCGAGGAACATGGAATTGTATTCCAGCTTCACGGCTCCTTCCGGGGCGTTCAGCAGGATCGGGAAATATCTTTCATTGATCACATATTCTTCGATGATGTGATCTTCCATCATCTTGACCGTCAGATTGCCGTCCGCATCGCGGAATTCAAGCGCGGGGATCTGCCCCTCGGACTTGAAGTTCACGTCAACCAGCACGGTGTCGTCGTCCACGCGGACAACTTCGCCCTTGGTGATGGTGCCAACGGCTTCGCCCTGAATGGAGTCGCCGTTGTCAACGAGAAGTACGTAATTCGACTGGGACAGATGATCCTTGATGCCCTTCA
>CALCUD010000124.1 GCA_937906775.1 uncultured Clostridia bacterium | reverse complement strand
ACAAGGTAGCCGTTTTGAATGATCGGGCTTCCGCTCATGCCCTGAACGATTCCGCCCGTCGCGCGAAGAAGCGCATCGTCCGTAATCTCAATCAGAAGGTTTCTTGTATCGCTTTCGCGATCCGCGCGCAGAATACGAATGTCAAACAGCCTCGGGCCATCGCTGTCAACGGTGGAAATGATCTGAGCCGGGCCGGGCCGGACGTCGCCTGACGCTTCGATACCGTCCGGGAAAAGCGGATTTCCCGCGTCGGAAGCCACGTATACGCCGCCGATTCCGGTGTCCTCATTCCATTCCACCGTTCCGACGGGGCGGTTTCGGGTCAGAAAATCGCCTTCCAGCTGACCGGGATCGCGCCCGCTCCCCGCGGCGTACCGCAGATCGAAGTTACTTTCAGCATTGACAACAACGGCATCGTGAATGTTTCTGCCAAGGACAAGGCGACCAACAACGAACAGCAGATTACCATCACAGCCAGTACCAATCTGTCTGAGGAAGAGATCAACCAGCGCGTGAAGGAAGCGGAACAGTACGCCGAAGAAGACAAGAAACGCAAGGAAGAGGTCGAAACCCTGAACCATGCGGATTCTCTGATTTACGAAACCGAAAAGACCGTGCGTGAAAACGGCGACAAGCTTTCCGAAGAAGACAAGAACACTGTCCAGACCGAGATCGACGCATTCAAGAAGATCCGTGAAGGCAACAACGCGGCCGAGATCAAGAACGCGATGGAAGCCTTTACCCAGAAGGTTTATGCGATCTTCGGCAAGCTGTATCAGCAGCAGGCCGGTGATCCCGGTGCCAACCCCATGGGTGATATGGGCGGCGAACCCGGAACGACCAATGACGACGGCAGCGTGAATGCTGACGGCAGCGTTGAATAAGCCTTGAAATCAACGGTTTTCGGGAGCAGGCCCGTACCCTTTGCAAGGGGACGGGCTTGCTTTAAGAAAGAGGTGAGACTGCTTGGCTGACAAGCGTGACTATTACGAGGTGCTCGGGGTCGACAAAAAGGCTACCGATGACGAGATCAAACGGGCCTACCGCAAAAAGGCAAAAGAATGCCATCCCGATCTGCACCCAGATGATAAAGATGCTGTTGAACGCTTCAAAGAGCTGAATGAAGCCAATGAAGTGCTTTCTGATCCGGACAAACGCGCCCGGTACGATCAGTTTGGATTTGAGGATCCGATGGGCGGCATGGGCGGAAATCCCTTTGGCGGAAGCGGATTCGACTTCGGCGGCATGGGCGATATTTTCGACCAGTTGTTCAATGGAGGGATGGGCTCCCGGACGGCCCGAAATCAGGGTCCTGTTCCCGGAAACGATCTTCGCTATGAACTCAGGATCACTTTTGAAGAAGCGGCCAAAGGCTGCGAAAAGAGTTTTGAGATCTGGCGGAATGAACTTTGCGATACCTGCAACGGAAGCGGCGCCAAACCGGGCACTGTGCCGACAACCTGCTCCATGTGTAAGGGAACCGGCCAAATCCGTTCTTCCGGCGGCTGGATGACAACGGTTCGCACCTGCCCCACCTGCGGCGGTGCCGGAAAGATCATTAACGAGAAGTGCTCCGGCTGCGGCGGAACCGGAAGAACCAGAAGGAAACGCACGGTGACCGTGAAAGTTCCTGCGGGAATCGATAACGGTCAGACGATCATTATGAACGGTCAGGGCGAACCCGGACTTCGGGGCGGCCCTGCCGGCGATCTGGGCATCACCGTTTTGGTGAAACCGCATAAGCTGTTCCGCAGAGAGGGGTACAATCTGCTGCTCGATTTCCCGATCAGCTTTACGCTTGCGGCTCTCGGCGGAGACGTGGAAGTTCCTACACTTTCCGGTCCGGTGAAGTACCGGATCCCTGAAGGCACCCAGCCCGGAACCGAATTCCGGATCAAAGGCGCCGGTATTCCTCAGCTCCGGGGAGGCGGAAAGGGCGATCTGGTGATGCGTGTGAAGGTTGAGGTTCCCAAACGCCTGAACAATAAACAAAAAGATTTGTTGCGCGAGTTTGAAAATACGACCTCCGATCGGGAATACGAAAACCGGAAAACCTTTATGGACCGGGTCAAGGAGCTGTTTACCTGATATGAAAACAGAAAGAGCAGTTTCCCTTCCGGGACGGCTGCTCCTGACGGCTTTGACGCTGGCTGTGATGGCCGCGATTTTCATCTTTTCGACGGAACCGGCAGAACAGTCGGACCAAACCAGCGGATGGATCTCCGAATCGGTGGACAGAATCCTGTGGCCGGATTGGGATACTATGCCGCGCGAATCGAAGGAACCTATTTATTTCACAACGCAGACGGTGATCCGTAAATGTGCTCATTTTACGGAATATACCGTTCTGGGATGTTTGCTCCTCCTGACGCTTCGCAGCTGGATGGGCGAAAGGGAACGGCTTCGTCTGATCGCCTGGCTGGCAGGTACGTGCTACGCCATGACGGATGAGCTTCATCAACTGCTGGTTGACGGACGCAGCGGACAGTGGCAGGATGTAATGCTGGACAGCGCCGGCGTCCTGACAGGTGTCCTGATCACGTGGGGGATCCTGAAACGGATCCGCCGACGCAGAGAAAAGCAAAACACAGAGCCTTCTCCGGGCGGGTAAAGCGCCCGGGAGGGCTTTTGCTTTTCCGGGATTCATGATACAATATCCGCCGGGGGATGAGAGTGTGGCGCTGAACATTGTACTGGTCGAACCGGAAATTCCACAGAACACAGGCAATATCGCACGGACCTGCGCTGCGACCGGAGCGGTGCTTCATCTGATCGAACCGCTTGGCTTTTCACTGGCGGACCGGTATCTGAAACGGGCAGGCCTGGATTACTGGAATCTGATGGAGTATCATGTCTGGCAGGATTTTGAAACTTTCCTGAAGCAGTTTCCTGACGCCAGGATGCATTTCGCAACTACGAAGGCTCCCAAAGGTTATTACGAGGCGGAATACCGGGACGGTGATTTTCTGGTCTTTGGCAAGGAAACCCGTGGTTTGCCGGAAAATCTGCTGGAGAAAGTATATGATCGCTGCATCCGGATTCCGATGCGCAGGGAAGCGAGAAGTCTGAATCTGTCCAATTCGGTCGCGATCGTACTTTATGAAGCGCTGCGGCAGAACGGATTTCCACAGATGTGTTCCGAGGGTCAACTGACCGGCCGTGACGAGGCGGACGCCGCATGGCTGGATTATGTATAGAGCAGAAAACGGTAAAGAGAGGGGATCGGCCATGGCGTATTTCAAACAGCCGCCAGATCAGAGCGAGCAGGGATATACCCGCCGGTTTGACCTCCCGGATGAATCCCGGGCAGAGAACGATAACTTTCCGCAGGACGAGTATGATGACTATGACGACGGTTTTGACGCGCTGTCGGATGAAAACGGGGAATCCGTTGAGGAAGAATTGCTGACGGAAGAGGAAAAACAGACACGTCAAAAAAACAGGTATCGCCTGTTTACGGGGATCGGAGATCTGGCCGGTACGGTGATCGGGACGGTCATCATTCTGCTGCTGATCGCGTTGCTGCTCAGTATGATCAACTTCCTCCGCCGGGATATGGGGCAGAATCTGACCCTGCTGAAGACCAAATGGTGACGCGATACGGAATGACCGTTCTTTCTTCTCACAGGGAATGAAACGTTTCTGTAAAAGCGGCGTCCTGACGCTCCGGGCGGACCGGATGCGCCGCAGAGCGTCAGATCCTCTGTAAAACTCAGGGATCGGCAGGCGGATACAGCGTATGGCGCGTGAAACCTGCGGGAGATTCCAGGCGGGTCACAATACCTGACGGTCTTGTTGACAAACTGAATTTGTAAATATTATAATGATATTGCTGATATAAGCGGTGGAGTCTGTCATAGATAATATATCATTATCTATTTATATCAGTTGGATAAAGCGTCTTGTTATTTTCATGGATTGCTATGCCGACAGAACACTGCATTCTGCCGGCATTTTTAAATTGTGTTTATGAGGTACTGTTATGAGAAAAACGAAAATTGTCTGTACGATAGGTCCCGCATGTGAATCTTTGCAAGTGTTGGAAGAAATGTATCTGGCCGGAATGAATGTGGCCCGTCTGAACTTTTCTCACGGGACACATGAAGAGCATCAGAAGAAGATCGATGCAGTGAAATCCGTGCGCCAAAGACTGAATGTTCCGATTGCCATTATGCTCGATACAAAGGGTCCTGAATACCGCATCGGGGTTTTTGAAAACGGTCCGGTCACTTTGAACGACGGCGATGAGTTCACGTTTACGACCGCAGATATCAAAGGTGACCGGTCACGCGTTTCCGTGAGTTATAAGCGCCTTGCCGAAGAACTGAGCGCAGGTGACAAAGTGCTTGTCAATAACGGACTCCTTTCTTTTACGGTGACAGATATCAGGGACACGGACATTGTCTGCCGCGTGGATGCCGGCGGCGAGATCTCCGATCGCAAGAGCATGAGTTTCCCCGGCAAAGTATTGAAACAGGTTTACCTGAGCGAGCAAGACAAAGCAGACCTGCTTTTCGGGATCAAAAACGATGTCGATTATATAGCCTGTTCTTTTGTATCCTGCAGACAGGATCTGATGGATGTGAAGGAATTTCTGGATCGAAACGGAGCAAAGTCAATAAGCCTGATTGCAAAAATCGAAAACAGCACCGGAATAGACAATATAGAAGAGATCTGTTCGGAATGCGACGGAATCATGATCGGACGCGGCGATATGGGAGTAGAGATCCCGTTTGAGGAATTGCCTGCGATCCAGAAAAAGATCATTACAAAATGCCGTCTGCTGGGCAAACGGGTCATTACAGCGACCGAGATGCTGGAATCAATGATCCATAATCCACGTCCTACAAGAGCGGAGATCTCCGATGTAGCCAATGCGGTTTACGACGGTACGAGCGCGATTATGCTGTCCGGAGAAACCGCCATGGGGAAATATCCTGTTCAGACGGTAAAAACGATGGCAAGCATTGCTGAAACCACAGAAGAAAGCATTCATTACAACAAACGATTCCTGAAAACGGAGTTTACGATCAGAAACGAAATGGACGCTATTTCTCATGCGGTTGTCGGTATGGCCATGGATATTGACGCAAAGGCCGTTGTCGTATGCTCTTTGTCAGGCGTAACCGCACGGATGGTATCCCGGTTTCGCCCTCCCATCGATATCCTGGCCTTGTGTGTAAATGAAAAAGTGTGGGAAACGCTGTCGCTTTCATGGGGAGTGACCCCCGTTATGTGCGAAATGTATCCTTCGATTGAAGTGTTGTTTTATTCGGCAAAACGTCTCGCTGCTGAAAAGTTACATCTGAAACGCGGCGACAAAATCATCATCACCGGAGGAACAACGCTCGGCGAGTCGGGCAAGACCAACACGATCCGGGTAGAAACAATAGAGTGATCCCTGCATTGCCTGCAGGGACTGTCCGGACATCTGCGGACCGTGCCGTCAAGGGCTTCCGGCAGTTCCGGCGGCTGTCAAAGCTGCCAGCGGCGAACGGAGATAGCCTTTGCAGGGCACATTTCCTGACAGCAGAAACAGCGAATACACCGTTTGTAATCATATCTGGCTTTTTGTCCGTTCCCGGCATGAACAGCTTTCTCCGGGACGGGACAGGAACGTTCACATAACCCGCAGGCGACGCAGCGGGATTTGTCCACGTGCGGACGGGTCTGCAGGAACGGAAGCAACGGAACAACCTTCATAAACAGACTCTTTTTCAGTTTGTCCCGGGGTACATCAAAATCCGGATTGCCAAAGCGCGCTCCGGCTTCTTCCGGGGTCATTTCTCCATCGGGTGTCAGGACGCGGATCTCCTTTGTTGTTCCAACGCCGGCATTTTCAGCCGCAACATTCGTCGGGACACACAAAGGATCCAAATCTATCAGACGGCAATATACAGAATCGAGCGCGACCGGATCCTCAGAAAACAAAAGAACGTTCATGGCGATCGGAGTTCCGGAAGTCGGACCGTTGCCTTCCATTGCGATGATTCCGTCCATGATATGGAGACGGGGTTTCAGATAAAGATTCAGATCCGCGAGCATTTCTGCAAATGACTCGGATGAGGAATGAGCCGCGTGACCGGCGGCCTTGTTGAGTCCCCAGATGCAACCATAGAGATTCTTGACGCCTCCTGTAATCCGTTCCAGCGCATGCGTTTTCATTTTACAGAGATTGATGATTGCATCCGCGTCCCGGACACCGTCGCAGAGGTGAAAACTGTGAGCGGCACGGCCTTCGGGAAAAGGTACAACTGTTCCGTGATCAAAATCGGCGCGCGCGATGTTCAGATCATCGGCAACGCGCGCCAAACCGCAGACCTCAGACGCTTTCGTCGGATTGGTCATGACGTTTCCGGGACTGTCCCCGTAGGAAAGGCGCGTACAGCCGATTTCACGCAACAGGGATGCGACGGCGCGGAATACGGAAGGATGCGTTGTTACGGCCATTTGCGGAAGCGCGTTAGTCAGAAGATTCGGCTTCAGCAGGATCTTCTCATCCGGAGCAACAAACCGGTTGATCCCGCCCAGTAAATCAATCCCCTGACGGACCGCACGATCCACTTCTGACTGGTCATAGGAATCAACCGGAACCAATGCTACTTTTGTGTCCATCATATGTGACTCCTTCAACAGATTGATTCATTATACCATCTTCCGATCGAACGGGCAAACCCTTACCGGATTGTTGACAAAAACGGTCGGGTATGATATCATTTTTTCGAATTCCGATACTTTTTATCGGAATTCGAAGGGAGAATGAAATGAAACTGTCAACCAAGGGGAAATACAGTCTCTATGCCATGCACTACCTCGCGGAGCATGCGGACGACGGCCCGCAGCCTCTGAAAGCGATCGCGGCGATCGGCGTTCCGGAGGACTATCTGGAACAGCTGCTCGGAACTTTGCGAAAGGCCGGACTGGTGACGACAGCCCGCGGCGCTCAGGGAGGATATTCGCTGGCAGGCGCGCCGGAAACAATCACGGTCGGGGACATTCTGAACGCTTCCGAAGGACCGCTGAATATTTCCGACTGTCTGACCGATGAAAGCTGCTGTGAAAAAAGCGGAGGATGTAAAGCGCGACGCGTCTGGGATTATCTTTCCCGATCCATCAATGATCTGCTGGATTCCATTACACTGCGGGATATGCTGGAGCATGAAAGCTTCGGCATTCCTGAAACGAAGGAGTAATACCGATATGACTGACCGTATTTATCTTGACAACGCCGCGACTACCGCGGTATCCCCGGAAGTTCTTGAAACGATGCTGCCTTATTTTACCGAATGCTTCGGAAATCCCTCCAGCATTCACGGTACGGGCAGGGAAGCAGCGAAGGCGGTTTCCGCAGCCCGGAAGCAAGTCGCCGCAGCCATCGGCGCGCAGCCGCAGGAAATTTACTTCACAGCCGGCGGAAGCGAGAGCGATAACTGGGCGATCAAAGGGACCGCCTTTGCGAAAAAGAACAAAGGCAACCACATCATCACTACCGCAATCGAGCATCACGCGGTGCTGCACACCTGCAAGTGGCTTGAAAAACAGGGATTTGAAGTCACCTACCTGCCTGTGGACGAAACCGGCATGGTGTCTCCGGCGGATGTGGAGAAGGCTGTGACAGACAGGACGATCCTGATCTCTGTCATGGCGGCAAACAATGAAATCGGAACAGTCCAGCCCATCGCCGAGATCGGCAGGATCGCGCATGAACACGGTATCGTTTTCCATACTGACGCAGTGCAGGCGATTGGCGCCATTCCGATCAATGTGAACGAAATGAACATCGACATGCTTTCCATGAGCGGCCATAAATTCCACGGCCCCAAGGGAATCGGCGTTCTGTATGTCCGGAAGGGCGTACGGCTGGATACGCTGATCCACGGCGGCGCGCAGGAACGCGGACAGCGGGCGGGAACGGAGAATCTGGCCGGGATCGTCGGAATCGGCAAAGCGATTGAACTGGCTGCTGCCAACCTGACGGAGAACGCCGCCCGGATGACTGTGCTCCGCGACAAACTGATCAACGGTATTCTGAAGGAGATCTCGGATGTCCGTCTGAATGGTCATCCCACTGACCGTCTTCCCAATAACTGCAATGTCTCCATCCGCTATGTAGAGGGTGAAGCACTGCTGCTGAGGCTGGATCTGGCGGGAATCGCCGGTTCCAGCGGAAGCGCCTGCACCTCAGGATCTCTGGATCCCAGTCATGTGCTGCTGGCGATCGGCCTGCCGCATGAAATCGCCCACGGAAGCCTGCGGCTCTCCCTCGGAACGGATACCACAGAGGAGCAGATTGACGAGGTGCTGAAAGTCCTGCCCGGCATTGTCAGCGACCTTCGGGCCATGAGCGTGCTGAACGCGAACACCACCACCGTACCGAATTTTATTCATTGAGGAGGAAAACACAATGTACAGCGATAAAGTCATGGATCACTTTTCCAATCCGCGCAATGTCGGCGAGATCGAGGATGCAAGCGGTTCCGGCACTGTCGGAAACGCCAAATGCGGAGATATCATGAAAATGGATATCAAGGTTGAAGACGGGATCATCACGGATGTTAAATTCAAGACTTTCGGATGCGGCGCGGCGATCGCCACCAGTTCCATGGCTACCGAAATGGTCAAAGGAAAGAGTATCGACGAAGCCCTGCAGTTGACCAATCAGGCGGTCGCGGAAGCCCTTGACGGACTGCCTCCTGTCAAGATGCACTGTTCCATGCTCGCGGAGCAGGCTATCCACGCGGCGATCGAAGACTATCAGAAGAAGCATCCGGAAGGATAAAAGCAAAGTGTTTTCAACCTCTCTCCCACATAACGGAGAGAGGTTTTTTACTTGTCATGACGGATGATATCCATTATAATGAAAGGTGGCATTTTATGTCCGGAGGGAGGGGAAAAGGTGTACTGTCAAGTGATTGTTGATATCGTTCATGAAAACGTTGCACACACCTTTACCTACCGCATTCCGGACGGACTGACTCTTGCTCCGGGGCAGCGGGTGACCGTCCCTTTCGGAACCCGTGAAAAAGAGGGCTTCGTGATTTCTCTGACCGAGGAAACGGAACTTGCACCGGAACGGATCAGGAATGTTACCGGAATTCTTGAGGACTATCCGGCGATCCTTCCGGGATTGATGGCGCTGGCGACGGAAATGGCGGAGAACGCCCATTGTCCTCTCGCAGAAACACTTCGGCTGATGCTGCCAGCCCAGATGCGCGGCGGCCGTATCCGGATGAAGACGGTTTCCGTTGCTGCTTTGCAGGTTTCACCGGAGGAGGCTGCAGCTGCGGCCGGTGCGGAAAAACGAAGCATGAAACGACGCGGGATCCTGTCCCTTCTGGCCGAGAGAAAGCAGATGACGCTGAGTGAGATCTCGGAGCGGATCCGGGATCCGCACGAAGCGTTGAAACGTCTTCAGACGGAAGGCTTCATAACACTTTATGAACAGGAACAGCTCCGGATTCCCGGAGGCGCGTGGGCCGGCGAGGTTTCCGAAGGTCACACGCTGACCGCGGGTCAGCAGGAAGTGCTGGAGGAGATCCTTCCTGAACTTGAAGCCGGGCGCGGGAGATTTCTGCTTCACGGGGTGACCGGAAGCGGAAAGACTGAGGTTTTCATGAAAGCGGTCCAGCGAACGATGGAGATGGGAAAACAGGCCATCATTCTTGTTCCTGAGATTGCTTTGACACCGCAAATGGTATCCTGGTTCCGGAGCCGGTTCGGTTCCGTTGCGGCGGTAATCCATTCCCGATTGAGTCCGGGAGAGCGATTTGACGAGTGGCGCCGGATCCGCCGGGGGGATGCCCGGGTCGTGATCGGAGCGCGCAGCGCCGTTTTCGCGCCCACTGAGCAGCTGGGGCTGATCGTTGTGGACGAAGAGCATGAAAGCACCTATTATAACGATCATCATCCCCGGTATGATACCCGGGATGTTGCCGCAAGCCGGTGCGAACGGGAAGGAGCGACGCTCATTCTCGCCAGTGCGACGCCCAGCATCCTTTCATTTTCCCGTGCCAGACGGGGTGACTACATGCTGCTTGAAATGCCGCACCGGGTGATGGACAGACCGATGCCTGAGGTCGAGCTTGTCGACATGCGCCGGGAACTTGAAAACGGTAACCGGACCGTACTCAGCGGCGTTCTGCGGGCAGCTTTGAAGGAGACCGTCCGGAACGGGCAGCAGGCAATGCTGCTGATGAACCGAAGGGGATACAATTCCTTTGTGTCCTGCCGGAGCTGTGGCTATGTGGTCAAATGTCCGAATTGCGATGTGAGTATGACCTATCATCTGGCTGAAGCGAACGGTGAACTGCAGTGTCACTATTGCGGATGTCATATACCGCCGCCTGCGTCCTGCCCGGAATGCGGCGGAAAATATATCCGCTATTTCGGGGCGGGAACACAGAAGGTGGAGGAAGCGGTCCGGAATCTGCTGCCCGGGATATCTGTTGCCCGGATGGATATCGATACTACGTCCGGGAAGGACGGGCACGGCCGGATCCTTGAGGAATTCCGGTCCGGGAAAGCCCGGATCCTGATCGGTACGCAGATGATCGCGAAGGGCCTGGATTTCCCGCAGGTTACGCTGGTCGGTGTGATCGCGGCGGATATGACGCTGAATCTGCCGGATTTCCGAAGCAGAGAAAGAACATTCCAACTCCTGACTCAGGTTGCCGGTCGCGCGGGCCGGGGCGAGATCCCGGGCCGGGTCATCATTCAGACCTATAAACCCGAGGACAGGGTGCTGGGGTTTGCTGCAAAACAGGATTACCGGGCGTTTTTTGAGGACGAATTCGCCAGAAGACGCCGTGCACTGTATCCGCCGTTTACTGTGATGGCGCGCCTGTTGATCGAGAGCCGGACAGAAGAAAAAGCGGAGGCTGCCGCGATTCAAACGGAGAAACGGGTCAGCGAACTGCTCGCGTCGCATCCCGGATGGCAGCGGAAGGTGCTTCTGATGAGCAGAGACACGCCGCCCGTGAAGGTGCTTCGCGGAAAAGCGCGCAGACATATCCTGATGAAACTGCTGGTCAGCGGGGAGACGGAATCATTTTGCGGAGAATTGACGGCGCTGGCTGCGGATGGCTTTACGGATGCGGAAATCTGGTTTGAATACAATCCTACTACGATGATGTGAGGAGAACGGACATGGGTACGAGAAAGATTGTGGAACTCGGGGATGATACCTTGCGGAAGGTCTGCAAAAAGCAGGAGAAGTTCGATCTGCGGCTGGCCATTCTGCTGAAAGATATGGCAGATACTATGTACAAGGCCGAGGGCGTAGGATTGGCGGGGCCGCAGGTCGGTATTCTGCGTCGCGTGGCGGTAGTCGATGTGACAGAGGACCAAAGCGGCAGACTGGAGCTGATTAACCCTGAGATCATCGAACGCTCCGGAAGTCAGACGGGCCGGGAGGGATGTCTGAGCGTGCCGGGAAGACAGGGCGTTGTGACGCGTCCCTACCGCGTGAAGGTACGCTATCAGGACAGGCACGGCGATTGGTTCGAACTGGAAACAGAAGGATTTGAGGCTCGCGCGGTCTGCCATGAGCTGGATCATCTGGACGGTACGCTGTACCTTGATGTGATGGACCGGGAACTGACACCGGAGGAGATCCAGGGTCACATTCCCGAGGATGATACGCCGGAGGATGAGGACGAATGAGGATCGTGTTCATGGGTACGCCGGAGTTTGCCGTTCCCGTTCTGGAAGCGCTGCACAGCAACGGATATGACCTTGTCGGCGTATTCACCCAGCCGGACCGGCCGAAGGGACGAGGAAACAAGCTGACTCCTCCTCCGGTCAAGGTCACGGCGGAGAAGTATGGTATTCCCGTATTCCAGCCGGAGAAAATCCGGCGTGACGGGGTCGAGACCCTGCGCGGGCTGAAACCGGATTTGTGTGTGACAGCGGCCTTCGGGCAGATTCTGAGCAAGGAAATCCTGGATATACCTCCGCTTGGAAATATCAATGTTCACGCCAGTCTTCTTCCGAGACATCGCGGCGCGGCGCCTATCGCGCGCGCCGTCATGGACGCAGATGAGAAAGCGGGCGTTACCACGATGCTGATGGATCCCGGAATCGACACGGGGGATATCCTGCTGCAGGCAGAAACGGAGATCGGCAAAAGCGAAACCTGCGCTGAACTGACGGAACGGCTGAGCCATCTCGGTGCGGAACTTCTGATCCGGACAGTAAAGAAACTGGAAGCCGGAACCCTGAAATCCGTTCCGCAGGATGAAAACCGTATGACTTACGATCCCATGCTTGGAAAGGAACTGAGCCGGATCGATTTCAACGCGGACGCGAACCTGGTCCGCGGGATGATCAACGGACTGAATCCGTGGCCATGTGCGTCTGTTCCCGTGCCGGAAGGCCGGTTGAAGCTGCTCCGGGCGATTTGCGCCGAGGGCGACGGCGCTCCCGGAACCGTGCTTACGGCGGACGCGAAGGGCGGCCTGATCATTGCGTGCGGAACCGGCGCCGTCCGGATCCTGGAACTGCAGGCGCCCGGAGGAAAGCCGATGCGTGCTGAGGATTATCTGCGCGGACATCAGGTCTGCATATTGCCTGAGGAAGAGGTTCGGAGCATATGAACGAGAAAAATCAAACAGGAAAGACAGCGAGACCTGCCGGAAACGCGAACCGGGCCGGATCAGGAAAAACGGTGAACGGCCGGAGCGGATTCAGCGGACAAAACACGGGAGAACGGAAAGGACCTTACGGCAGGACAGCCGGAGACAGAAAAGGTCCCTATGGCAAACCGTCCGGAAACGGAAAAGGTCCCTATGGCAAGCCGGCGCAGAAGAAAGAAAATGCTCCGATGGAAGGCCTGGAGGCGCGTCGGATCGCATTGAACGTCCTGCGTAAAGTGACGGAAGGCGGTGCGTACGCGAGCCTGACGCTGGATGAGGCATTGCAGGGAAGCGGCCTGAATTCCGCCGACCGGCGTCTGGTGAGCCGGCTGGTCTACGACACGCTGGATCATCTGCTTTATCTGGATCATGCGCTGAGCCAGGTCATGGCCCGTGAGGACACGGATATCAAACTGAAAAACATCCTGCGTCTCGGAGCCTGCCAAATACTTCTGGAAGACCGGATTCCGGAGAGCGCGGCGACCAACACCTGTGTGGAACTTTGCCGTGAGCTTGGCATGGAAGGCCTGAAGGGCGTCTGCAACGGGATCCTGAGAAACCTTGTCCGGAAAAAGGACGAGCTGATCTGGCCGGATCCGGAGACAGAGCCGGATAAGGCGTTCTCCCTGAAATGCTCCGTTCCGGAATGGCTGGCGAAAAAGCTTCGCGCCGATTATGGCGGGGAAGCGGAAAAGGTTGCGGGTTTTCGTAACGGGGAGAACTATGTGACGGTCCGGCCCAATCTGACAAGAATGAATGACGCCGGGATGGAGGAACTGCTGGCGAAAAAGATCTGGGGGCGGGAAAAGACGGAAGTCCCGTACGCCTGGCGAATCACCGGCGCAATGGACATCGGCCGCGACTCAGACTTTACTGGAGGGAACTTCTCCATTCAATCCGAGAGCAGCGTGATGGCTGCGCTGGCGGCAGATGTTCGCCGGGGCAAAACCGTACTGGACTGCTGCGCAGCCCCGGGCGGAAAAACGTGCCTGATGGCTGAGATCATGGGAGGAACGGGACGCGTACAGGCCTGGGACATCCATGAACACAGAGTACAGCTGATCGCCGCACAGGCGAAACGGCTCGGACTGGAAAACATCCGGCCGATCGTAAGAGACGCTTCCGTATTCCGTGAAGATCTGACGGAAAGCATGGATACGGTTTTACTGGACGCGCCATGCTCCGGACTGGGGGTAATGGCGGAAAAACCGGATATCCGGCTGCGGGTGACGGAGGAAAGCGTCGCGGAACTGATTGCGCTTCAGGCGAAACTTCTGGATACCGTGTGCCGGTATGTGAAATCTGGTGGAACGCTCGTCTATTCCACATGTTCTGTTCTGAAGGATGAAAACGAAAGACAGACCGCGGCGTTCCTGGAAAAACATCCGGAGTTTGAAGCGGTTCCGCTTCCGGATTCGATCCCTGAAAAGTATCGCAGGTACGCGGATCCGGGGCTTCAATTGCTGCCGTACAGGGACGGAGTGGAAGGATTTTACATTTGCCGGATGAAGAGAAA
>CALCUD010000123.1 GCA_937906775.1 uncultured Clostridia bacterium | reverse complement strand
CTGTCCATGGATCCGGAGGTGATTCTGTTTGACGAGCCCACCAGCGCGCTGGACCCGACGATGGTCGGGGAGGTGCAGACCGTGATCCGGGATCTGTCCCGATCCGGCAAGACGATGATGATCGTCACCCACGAGATGAAATTCGCCCGGGAGATCTGCAACCGCGTGTTCTATATGGACGAGGGCGGGATCTGCGAGGACGGGACGCCGGAGCAGATCTTTGAGCATCCGCGGATGGAGCGCACGCGGCATTTCATCCGCCGTCTGAAGGTCTTCGAGGCCGTCATCGACGGCGCGGATTACGATTTCTACGGGATCATGACCCGGCTGGATCAGTACGGGTATAAAAACGACCTGCCGGCGGGGACGGTGGCACGGCTCAGGTCCCTGTTCGAGGAGCTGTGCCATCAGCTGCTGCGGCCGGAGATGCCGGGGAAGCCCATCCGCTTCACCGCGGAATACGACGGGGATCAGGGGGAGACGACCGCGGTGATCCGCTATCCCGGAAAGCCCTGGAACCCGATGAATTCAGACAATCAGATCGCCGTGGCCATCCTCCGGAATCTCGCGGTGGAGATCCGCTACAGCCGGTCCGAAGCCGGGGAGGGCGAAAACCGGGTGACGGTAAAGCTGAAGCCGTGACAGGGATCCGGACCGGGGATTCGCCCCGGAACTGAAAACCGGCCGCCTCCATCCATCTGAGGAGACGGCCGGTTCCTTTTTCAGAACAGCCCGATGAGCCGATCCAGAATGTCCCGCTCTTCCGCCGTATACGGCGCCATCGGCTCATCGCACCACACGCAGAGCATTTCGCCCGCCGGCTCGCTGTCCGCACCGCCGGGGACCTCGCTTTTCGCGACCCGCGCGATCCCCGCCGCGGTCTTGTCGCTGGTGAAATCCTGATTCCCGCCGTCGCCGGTCCGGCGTCCGAGCACATAATACCAGTCGGAAGCGGTATTGATGATCCGGTGCCCCATTTTCTCAATGAGCCGGGCCGGCGCCAGGTCATATCCCGGCCAGCCCGTGATACAGTAGGAGCAGAGGATATCCGGGTCCAGCCGCCCGGCTTCCGTATGGCCGGCGTAATACATGCCGTCGTTGAACATGACGGGCGTCATGCCGCGGGCTTTGACGGCTGCCGCGTCTTTGGCGAACGCGGCATTTCCGGAAAGACAGAACAGAATAAGAAGACACAGAAAAAGGATACCAACTGTTTGATTTTCATTTGCAGGCGCCTCCTGTCAGTCAGGTTTTCCGGTACTGGCCGGGTGTAAGCCCGGTCATCTGCTTGAAGAAACGAATGAAGGAAGATACATTGACCATACCGATGCGGCAGCCGATTTCCTGCACGGAAAGATCCGTCTCCGTCAGCAGGCGGCAGGCTTCGTTTTTTCTCAGTTCCTGAACATATTCAGACAGCCCGATCCCAACGCAGCTCTTGAAATAATGGGAAAAATTCGACGGAGTCAGCCCGAAATGATCCGCGATCATCTGCAGGGAGAAATCACCGCTGAAACAATGCTCCCCGATATATTCCTTCATTGACGCGACCCGGCGCTCCGTCTCTCCGCTGTCTGGATCTCCGACGGCGGAAATCGTTTTGTCTATCAGATTCTCCAGCAGCCCTGTCAGTTCCTGCACGCTGTCAAAACTGACCAGTTGCTCCAGCAGCTCCGCGGACAGTTCGGGATTGACCTTGTCCTTCATGGAGATCAGGGTGCGAAGCGTTACATTGACCGTATCCGAACAGACCATCCGCGCCAGACTGACGGAAACAGGCTTTTTCTGCAGGGCCGCGGTTATGTTTCGCAGACACTGCCGCGCGTTGTCGACATCCAGCTGAAGCAGATGCCACTGCAGCGCTTCCAGCTGCTGAAGCGGATAATCCTTCACGGACGCGGCTGCTTCCGGCTCGGCGGATTCAAAATACACGTTTCCCTTGCCGCGAACCAGCCGTGTCCTGTAGGAACGAACTGCCTGCAGATAGGCCTCCCGCAGGCAGGATACCGGCTTGTCGGCACTGACACCGACGGATACGGGCAGGCCGGTTTCATCCTCCATCCGGGTCCGGAAGGTCATCAGTTCTCCGTCGCACTCTTCTGTTTTTCCAATATACTGGAACACCACCGCGATCAGGTCGCTGTCCGGCGGATTTTCGCATACGACCGCGTCTGTGATTCCGAGAGATACCGCCATCAGCTCCCACGCAATGAAATCCGGCGCGCTTTCGCGATGAAGCCCCTGCTTCTCCATGACGGCGACGCGGCAGGGCGCGTCCGGATCCGTCAGGGAACCGTAGCTGCGCAGTTCCGCTGTGAGATTTCCGTCCCGATCGGCACCGGAAAGGATCCGCGTCAGGCAGTTCTGACGCAGCTTGTCCGTACTGCTTTCCAGCGTCGCGCGGTACGCGTTGCTCTCGTCGGACAGGGATTCCAGTACGGATTCAACCTGCTCCATTTCATTGCCGGGACGCGTTTCGGGCTTATAGGAACGCGCCTTTTCCGCCAGATTCCGGATTGGCTTGTAGCTTCGCCAGGAAACCGCGTAGATGACCGCGCCGCCGATCAGCAGGACCAGAATCAGCAGAACCGTGGCATTGCGCCGGTAGGTGCGGAGCGGACCTTCCAGCGTGTCCGTCGGGCGGAGAACGGTATAGACCCACCCGGTGATCCGGGAGGCTGTCTTCAAAACGGCATAATTCCGTCCGTCCAGAATACAGCTGCCCTCATCTTCGAGAGGTTCCCCGGCCTGAAGCCCGGGAATATCTTTTCCGACCGAGAACAGGACGGCGCCGTTACGGTCTGTGACCGTAACGGAAGCGTCCCGGCCGGAAAGGGATAAAATCCGGTCTTCCAGCTTCCGGACGGGAATCAGGAAGACCGAGCGCTGCTTCGGCCGTACATTTCCCGCGCCGACCGATACAAAAAGCGTCACGTAGTCCGCCGTCTGTCCGCCGTACATATGCACGGCGTCCTCCGGCCACAGAACTACCGAAGCGGGGTCATCCACCGCGGTCAGGAAATCCTGAACCGTATGATTCGCGTATACGGCCTGCTGGCCGAACAGTTTTTCCGGAGAAATGGCGGTTGTGCTTGTGTAGCAGATCCCGTCGCCGGAACGGTAGATGATCACCGTCTCCGGCAGGGTTGTGATGGAATTGTAGGTGCTCAGAACCGAAACCGCGGCACGTATGGAAATGACATTTTCGCCGATGTTTTTCGGGTTCAGGGAAGAAGTGTTCTGAATTACATAGGACAGATTGAAAAGCTGCTGCAGATCGGTATCCAGCGTTTCACGCAGCTGAACAAGCATGCTGTTGTCCTGTTCAGCGGATTCCTCGGAATACCGGCGGATGATTTCACTGTTAAAAATGAAATAAACGGACAGAAAGGGCAGAATCAGAACCAGCGCATAGGAAATGATATACCGCAGAAAAGTTCGGTTTCGCATGTTCCACCCTCCTTTTTCGTAAAATCTTACCATAACACCTGCGAGTATACAAGAATTGAAAGCTGTTTCCGGAACCCGCGAAAAATTGGGAAATCCGGCATTCGCGTTCAACAGATGCACATCCGTTCAAAAAATGGAAATTGATTCTTTGTCGTTTTTTGGTTATATTCCGGACAGAGAGAACATAACCGGAATACTGACCGAAGGAAGGGATCGCCTGATGACCGTGAGCTGTGAGCGGGTTCTGAAGGAACACCGTCAAAACCGGATTAAACGGAAACTCCGAAGCGTCTCCCGGAACTGGGAACTGTATCTGTTTCTGATTCCGACCGTCGCTTACTTTCTGATTTTCCGCTACTATCCGATGTACGGGATCCAGATCGCTTTCCGCAATTTCAAATCCACCAAGGGAATTACCGGCAGCGCGTGGGTCGGAATGAAGAACTTCGAGCGTTTCTTTGCCGCCACGGATTTCGCGCAGCTGCTGGGGAATACCCTGTCCGTCAGCGTCGGTACGCTGCTGTTCTCTTTTCCGGTACCGATCATTCTGGCGCTGCTGCTGAATCAGCTTCCTTCCAAAGGATACAAGAAAGTCGTTCAGACGGTGATCTACGCGCCGCATTTCATTTCCACGGTTGTCCTCGTCGGAATCATCAGCCTGTTCTTTTCGCCCTCCAGCGGAATTATCAATTTCATCATCCAGAGGCTTGGCGGGGAAGCGATTCATTTCATGGGCGAACCCGCCTGGTTCCGTCCTCTTTATATCGGTTCGGAAATCTGGCAGAACGCGGGCTGGGGAAGCATTCTGTACCTGGCCGCGCTGGCTTCGATCAATCCGGAGCTGCATGAGGCGGCGGTGGTCGACGGCGCGAATAAGTTCCGGCGCGTGTGGCATGTGGACCTGCCCGGCATTCTTCCCACGATTGTGATCATGTTCATTCTGAACTCCGGCAAGGTGATGACGGTCGGCTTCGAAAAAGCCTATCTGATGCAGACCTCGCTGAACCAGTCGGCTTCCGAAATCATTTCCACCTACGTCTACAAGCGCGGCCTTCTCCAGTCCCAGTTCAGCTTTTCCACCGCCGTCGGGCTGTTTGAGTCCGTCGCGAATCTGATTCTGATTCTGACCGTGAACTTCATTTCACGGAAGGTATCGGATTCCAGCCTGTTCTGAGGAGGGGGAGCAATATGAATAAGCCGTTGAACCGGATCCGGGCTTCCCGAGGGGATAAGATTTTCGATATTCTGAACTATGTTATTCTGGCTTTCTGTCTGCTGATTGTGGCGTATCCCCTGTACTTTATCGTGATCGCCTCCGTGTCGGATCCTACCGCTGTTTACGCCGGAAAGGTCATCCTGTGGCCCGCGAAATTCACGCTGGAGGGCTATCAGCGGATTCTGGACTATGAATCGTTCTTTACGGGATACCGGAACACGATCCTCTATACCGCGGTCGGTACCGCGATCAACGTGATCATCACGATCCCCGGCGCGTACGCGCTGTCCCGCAAGGACCTTGTCGGACGGAATGTGATCATGATGGGTGTCACCTTCACAATGATCTTTTCCGGAGGACTGATTCCGACCTATCTGCTCGTTATCAGCCTGAACCTGTACAACACCATGTGGGCGCTGATTCTTCCCGCCGCGGTCAGCTCCTGGAACCTGATCGTCGCGCGGACCTTCTTCCAGCAGACCATTCCGGACGAACTGCTGGAAGCCGCGACGCTGGACGGCGCTTCCAACACGCAGTTTTTTGTGCGGATCGTTCTGCCGCTCAGCAAGTCGATTATCGCGGTCATGATTCTGTTCTACGCCGTCAGCCACTGGAACAGTTATTTCAACGCCCTGATCTATATGAAGTCGGCGGACAAATATCCGCTTCAGCTTGTGCTCCGGAACATCCTGTTTGAAAATTCCCTCGGCGATATGGTCGAAGACGCTTCCACCCTGGCGCTCCAGCAGCGCCTTGGCGATCTGATCAAATATGGGATCATCATCGCCTCCTCCCTGCCGCTGCTGATTCTGTATCCCTTCCTGCAGCGGTACTTCATCCAGGGCGTCATGATCGGCGCCGTCAAGGGATAATAAACCGGTTTTGACCGCGCACGCGGTTCAAAATAAACAAAAAGGAGGAAAAAACCATGAGAAAACCCCTGGTAGCCCTGCTCCTGTGCGTCGCGTTGCTGTGCGCCTCCGTGGCCGGTTTCGCGACCGAGTACCCCCTGACCGAATCGGGAGACACCTTCCGGATGATTATCCGGATCCGCCCGCTTCACAGCGACGCGAACGATATGGAACTGTTCAAGCAGATGGAAGCCCTGACCGGCATCCATGTTGAGTGGGATCAGATTCAGCAGGCTGAATACGACGAAAAGAAAAACCTGATTCTCAGCGCGAACACGGACCTTCCCGAAGCCTTCTTCGGCAAGTTCTCCCTCAACGCCGCGGATCTGGTCAACTACGGATCTCAGGGCGTTCTGCTTCCCCTGAACGATCTGATCGAAGAGTACGCGCCGAACCTGAAAGCCCTGTTTGAGCGCCGCCCGGACATCAAACAGATGTGCACCGCGCCCGACGGGAATATCTACTCCACCCCCTATGTACAGGAAGGTGAAGACGGCACCATCGCGTCCAACATGATGATCAATATGACCTGGCTCGAGCGTCTGGGACTGGAAAAGCCCACCACCATGGAAGAGCTTGAAACCGTCCTGACCGCCTTCAAGGAGCAGGACGCGAACGGAAACGGCGACCCCGCCGATGAGATCCCGATGACCTTCAAGTTCAACGGCTCTCAGCGCGACATCGGTCAGCTGTTCGGCGCCTTCGGCTATCCGGATACCCAGACCGACGACGGCTCCCATGTTGTCATCGACGACGGCAAACTGGTCTATGTTTCCGCCACCGAAGGCTACAAGGAAGGCTGCAAATATCTGTATGATCACTTCTTCTCCAAGGGCCTGATCGACAAGGAAGGCTTCACCATGGACAAGAAGACCTACAACGCCCAGAACCAGGGTGAAGTTGCCAACATCGGTGTCTTCATGTGCTGGAACGCGTTTGACCTCGGAACCGTCCATGAGGACGAATACGAGCCCCTGTCCCCCCTGCTCGGACCGGACGGCGTCTCTCAGAACTGGGGCTGGACATCCTCCAACAACATGTCCGCGAACGCCTTCTCCATCACGAATGTGTGCCACGATCCCGTGACCCTGATCAAATGGATCGACACCTTCTATGATCCGCTGTGGAGCATGCAGTGCGACCTCGGCCCGATCGGCATCAATCTGCAGGACAACGGCGACGGCACCTATTCCTACATCGACACGCCCGAAGGCATGAGTTACGATGAGTTCCGCTATAAGGAAGCCTTCGCCTCCGACGGCCCCATCGCCCTGACCTCCGACATGTTTGAAACCATGATCCCGCGCAGCGCCGGCCACCAGGCCAAGTTCGCCCGGAATGAAAACTACTACCGCGCCTACGCGAAGTATCAGTTCCTGCCGACCATGCTGATGACGGAAGAAGACAACGACGAGCTGATCCAGATTACCTCCGATCTGCTGAGCTACACCAATCAGAAGCGCGCCGAGTGGCTTGCCAACGGCGGCGTGGAAGAAGAGTGGGACGAGTATCTGAAGGGCCTGGAAGACAGAGGCCTGTCCAAGTACATGGAAATCAACCAGCGGGTCTATACCGCGGCCTACGGCGAATAATCACGGAATCACAACACGCAGGGCTGTCCCGGACGGGACAGCCCTGTTTCCAATCAGTCGGTTTGACATTTCTGCCTGAAAATGGTAAATTGATTTCAAACGTGAAAGCAATCATACCCAAAGGGGGAGAACCATGCTCATTCTGGCCTGGGCTTACTTCGGCATTTTTGTCGTGTTCACATCCGCGCATCTCTACGGCAGTCTGAAAATGCGGCCATCGCTCCGCACGGGAACCAAGCCGGTGATCCTGCTGAGCATTCTGGGCATGTATCTGGAATATCTTCATTTCAAAGGCGTGGAACCGTCCATGCTGGTGGTGCTTGCCCTGCTGACGGGCTGGCTGGGAGATATGCTCCTGATGCCTCACGGAACCAAATGGTTCATCGGCGGGGGAGTCTCCTTTCTGGCTTCGCATCTTCTGTTTATCTTTGCCTACAATGAATCCGGGATCCGTTTTGAAGCGATTCCCGTGCAGCTGATTATATCGACAGCGGTTCTTTACGCGGCGCTTGTGGCGTTTATCTTCATGAAGCTGAAGAAGCATCTGAAGAAGGCTCTCTTCTATCCCTTGCTGATCTATCTGGCGGTCAACGGCGCCATGAATGCCTTCGCCTGGTTCCGGCTGATGAGCGGCGGCGTTTCTCTGCTGGTCCGGGCCACCACCGGGCTGGGCGCCATGCTGTTCTTTATCTCCGACGCCATGCTGTTCTTTGTCCGGTTTGACAGGGAATGCCCGGTCAAATCGCACTTCGCGGTGATGCTGACTTACGCGCTCGGGGAATTGCTGATTGTTCTCGGACTGATGTTCGAGGCGGTTCTCTGATAGAAATTAACAAAGCAAGTATTTCTGTTAACAATTCCGTAATTGACAAAATGGCCGGTATTTGATAAGATAACGCCAATAGAAACGGAAGTTTCTGACAATGCCATACACTGAAAGGATGTGCGTTTTCCCATGAAAAAGTTCCTGTCCCTGATTTTGGCGGCGATCATGCTGCTGTCTGTCTGCTCTCTGGCTTCCGCTGAAGAGCCTGCTTTTGATCCCGAACTGGTTGCAGCTGCCCAGGCTGAAGGCGAACTGATCGTTTACGGCTCCTGCGAAGAGCCTTATGTCGCCGCTGCCGCGAAGCATTTTGAAGAGCTGTTCGGCATCAAAACAACCTATCAGCGCCTGTCCACCGGCGAAGTGCAGACCAAGATTACCGAAGAAAACGGCAATCCCTCTGCTGACGTCTGGTTCGGCGGCACCAACGATCCCTACAATGAACTGGCTGCCACCGGCCTGCTCATGGCCTACGAAGCCAAGAACGCCGCTCATCTGCTGAAGCCCGCCTACCGCGACGCTGACGGCTACTGGTACGGCATCTACAAGGGAATCCTCGGCTTCATGGTCA
>CALCUD010000122.1 GCA_937906775.1 uncultured Clostridia bacterium | reverse complement strand
ATATACTGATCCAGATCCTTGACGCTGTTCAGCCATTCTCTTGTCATCAGATTATGTTTATCACCGTACTTTATCGTGTCAAGGTTTTCCGCTTCCAGATCGATTTTATCCGGGAAAGCCATTCTGGAATAGCAGGTCACACCGCGGTATATTTTCGCATGCGGGATGGCCGTTTCAAACAGTTCTCCGGCATAAGCGGCCCAGGGGCTGTTTTTACTGACATAGCACAGTTCATTCCCATAATATTCAGAAATGAGCGGAGGCTGGTCAGCTGTCATCCGAAGAGGAATGATATTGGCGCAGGTGAAGGTGTCTTTTTCATTAAAGGAATATCCTACTTGCTGGCAATACGCAAGCAGATACCGAATTTTGCCGCTCCGTTTCGATTTGTAATCTTCCTTCAGCAAACGCTGCCCCAGCTTTTGGGCCCGATCCGCCAGCGCGATGAATTGCTGGTCAGTGAAAGTGACAAGCTTGCCGGCATACAGGCTTTGAACGATCCAGCCCTGCAGAAGCGGGTCCTGGAGCAGCTCCGCCCGATAGGACCCTTTGTCAGGAGCCCAGAAGAGCCGGAACCCGTCATGAGGCGTGTCCAGAAACACCTCAATGAAATCCAGCAATTCCTCGAAAGAAGAAGGGGGCGTCATGTCCCGGAAAGGAGACGCCTGCCAGGCGTCCGGAATCCAGTAGCCGATGAACAGGGGCGCTTCAAACACACCGTAAGAGGAGGAAGGATACCCCAGCAGCCTTCCATCCTCCGTCATCAGTTCATCCCTGAACAGGGTCTGCAGATACCGCGGCATTTCGGAGATTTCCCGCAGCATGGTCTCTGTGGGCTCAAAAGCTTCGATCAGCCCCGCCTGATAGAGTTCTTTGGGGTTCGCCTCTGAGGCATCGGCACGGAAAAAATCGGGCCGGTATTCCTGTAAAAGATCGGTCAGGTAGTCGTGACCTCCCTTGGGAACGATATTTGTAAGCGGCTGATCAAAGCCCAGCATTTCCGCCCATAGGCCCGCCTCTTCGCTGTCGACGAAATTATACAGTACAGGCGCGGTTAACTCTTCATCCGCGCAGGCGTATTGGGCAACAACGAATACAAGCATCACCGCTGTCAGCAGGATACAGAACATTTTCTTCATTTTTCACTCCGAAAGAGAGCGCCGCCATTCGTTTGAGGACGGCGGCGCTCCGATGGGTCTTTACTTTTTCAGTTGCAGCACCAGCATGTTGTCGTTTCCATTCGCGTCAGGGAATACCAGCTGAATCGTCTCCGGCATCTGATCCACGGAAATCATCTGCGTATAGGGAATCTGAGGCCAGGTATCCAGATTGGAGAAACCGCCGGAAAGGGTGATGCCGGTGGGATAATCCTCGCCGTTCTCCTTCACGATCTTCACAAACAGCTTGTCGAAAGCCATCTCCTGCGTCGCGCTGTCCAGCGCGGTCAGGGTGGTGGTGAAATG
This sequence comes from uncultured Clostridia bacterium, assembly GCA_937906775.1. GTDB lineage: Bacteria > Bacillota > Clostridia > Christensenellales > Aristaeellaceae > Aristaeella. Next base: position 1,479 of record CALCUD010000122.1, on the reverse strand, counting down.
CAGGCCGCTGGGCAGCAGCTCCGCCTGAATGCTGTCAATGCTGAAAGCATCCAGTACCTTTGTGTCTTCGGGAATGATGTATTCCGCCATGGTGACGGACTTCTCCGTATGGATCGGCAGATCCACATATTCTTTCGTGACGTTGGAATCGTCCTCCGCGTCCTCGAGGTTTACAAGTTTCGTCCGGAGATACACCCTGGCGTTGATCTCCTCGCCGCTGACCTGTCCATTCACGGGCTGCAGGGAGAAGTAGGTCAGACTGCCGTCATCATTGAACATGGGATCCTCGTACTGTTCACCACCCCAGAGTTCAGACGGAGTTTCCAATGTGGCGCGTACGCTGTACAGGGGCAGGTTCAGCTGCTTCGCGGCCTCCGCCCAGGTCATGGACGGATCCACACCAAGTCGATTCGCGACAGCGGCGCTGTTCTCACCATACGCGCCGATCGCGTCGGTAAAATCATCCGCCGCCAGAATCCCTTCCACACCTTCAGCCAGCCGGGCTTCGACAGAGATCATCGCCAGCCGGGAATCACTGTACCGTTCCCGTACGGTGAAAACCACATCGCCTTCCTGCCAGGATACAGGTTCACAGGATGCCATGATCTCCTGCGCGGTCTTGGGAAGATCAGCGCCATAGTCATTTTTGAAGAAATCAGTCCATCCGAAAACGTTGCCAGCCGCCACCGCTACCGCCATAGTGGCCATAATAATACATGCCGCGATCAGTACGGTTCTGAAAGTTGCCTTTTTCACGGGTTCTTCCTCCTTCAAGGAGCGGGCGGTATTCATCATCAGATCACGGGTTTCTTCCGACATTGGTCTGAAAGCATCCCGCAGATTCAAATTGTCCATATCACGCTTCATTCCGCTTCCAGCTCCTTTCTCAATTCTTTTTTCCCCCGGCGAAGTCGTCCCTGAAGCGTTGCCATCGGGATCCGCAACACGTCTGCCGCTTCCTCGTAGGTCATTCCCTCCGAATAACACAGGACAAGAGGCAATCGAAGGTTCTCCGGAAGAGCCTCTAATGCCATCGCCAGGTCATAGTCCGGGGCAGAAGCAGGGACTGGATCGGGGACCTTTTCCAATGGAACGATTTTCCGATGCTTTCGTTGTGTGTCATAACACACGTTGATGAGGATGCGGGTGATCCACGTACGAAAAAACTTCTCTTCCCGAAGTTTTTCCCGCTTTTCCCAGGCCTTGAGGATCGCGTCTTGCAACGCGTCCTGCACATCGGCTTCGTTCCGCAGGATCGACCAAGCTACCCGGTACATCATGTCTGAGCAGGTTTCGATCTCTGCGATGAAGGATTCCCTGTCCACGGTGTTCTGCCTCCTGTTTTGTAACGTTACATCCATTAGACGGATGAGAAGGGGAAATCGGTACACGGTCAAAAACTTTTCCTTATTTGCAAAGTAGATTGGGGGTGCGGACAGAATCCTGGACCGGGGTTTGCCCGTCTGGGCCTGTCAAGGC
>CALCUD010000121.1 GCA_937906775.1 uncultured Clostridia bacterium | reverse complement strand
TTCCTTGGACTGGATTACTTTATCTCCCTCTTTCAGATACAGGATCACCGTTGCTGGCCGTTTTTTCGCTTTGTTATCATTGTCATTCCAGACTTTTCTTCCGGTGATCTTGATCTTTTCCGGTGTATAGGTGTTTGTTAACACAAATCCTTCTTCAGCATTTCCGGAAGAGGTGGCCTGATAAGGATCCACGCTACCCTGAATAATCTGCGTAAAATTGATTACCGCGTTATTCTGATCGTATTTGGGTACACGGAAAGTTCCGCGCCATTGCGTTGCTTCAGACAGCTCCAGCGGATAATTATTCCCTTGTCCAATCAATGTAACCGTTACAGAATCCTTTCGTTTTCCGTCACGGTTGTTATCATCCACCCAGTCAATGCGGACATTGATCTCCGTAGTCAACGTATTGGTCCAGTCGTTTCCGGTTTTTTTTGCTTCATATCCGAGTATAGCGATTTCTTCAACACCGTATTCGATGGCGTTGCCTTCTTCATCCTTCGCGTACTGTACCCCGAAATCGTAGGCCCAGTCATCTGCGGCTGTAATCGTCTTTTCCGATCCGGTTACGGGCACTCCGTTCGCCGTCAGATAAACGATAAGGCTTTCAGGAATTTCGCTGCCGGCTTTCCAGGTTTTATGACCGGCAATCGGCTGCGTTTTCGGCGGTTCATGGCGGTTGGTGAAGGTCAGCCCGTCAGAAGAAACCTCTGTTGTATATTCACCGTCTCCGGTCGGTACGCCAATCTGCTGAACAGTATAGACAATCGCACCCTGATCCCCGTAACGGTCCAGGTCTTTGAAAGCATATCCGTTTTCCGTCAGAGACGAAATTGTACCGGAGTCTTTTTTCGTTCCGTTTGCGTACAAATCAAATGTAACGGTATCCGGGCGAATCCCGTCGTAGTTATTCTCATCGTCCCAGATCACCCTGACGTTCACGTCCAGCTTCGCCGTATTGGTTACCGTAAATCCTTCTATCGAGGACTTGTATCCGGAAATACTGTCTTCCTTCAATGTATACCCGATTTCATTTCCGTCCGCGTCATATTTGTCCACAAGATTGAACGTGAATGTGCCGCCTGTTGTTTTCAGACTCTGAACCACCTTGTCACCGTTCATCAGATAAACGGTCGCGCCGTTTTCCGGGCGAATACCGTCACTGTTATCATGATCTTTCCAGACTTTGATACCGGTAACACTGGTCTGTTCGCGGTAATAGAACCAGACGTCCACACCTTTCTCTGCCATGGAAGCGTCCGCAACCACATAGGAACTGCCTTCCATCCGGGCAAACTTATAGGTTTTTCCGTTAACCTGAATCGTTTCCGGACGGGAGAACGTCTTACTGTCGCCGACGGAAACATCCTGCACGTCGTCAGCCCGAAGGGTCTGTGTGGGATCGAGTTCATTTACATAGTGTCCGGTCATATGTACCTTGGTATACGGGCGATAGATAAACCGGATCACATTTTCCTCTGCGTCGGAAGAAAGCGTGATGCTTCTGGCGGTCGCGTCCGGATAATAACCCTCTTTGGCCACAGGCGCGGATGCGGTTACCCGATCTGTTTCCGCGGACGCCTCAATCGGATCGGAGCAATAGAGCAACTCACCGTCCGCTTTTTCCAGCCGGGCCTCTACCGTATAAGTGGTCGCTTCTGCCTTTTTATACAGGAACGTCGGCGCATTTTTATCCTCAACCGAGTTAATGGTGAAGGTCGCGCTCGGAGCCTGAGCACGGTATCCGCTGATGGAAACAGGATATACGGTCACTTCCATACCGGGCACATAGTTCTCAACATAGAACCACTCGCCGTCGATCTCGGTCAGGCCGTCCTGACGGTCAACCCACAGCGGGTTCTTGCCAACGA